>NZ_JBSHMS010000003.1:368849-501618 GCF_053645575.1 Nocardia sp. NPDC055321 | reverse complement strand
TAGCGCACCACACTGGCAGTGTGGGGGTCAGGGGTTCGAGTCCCCTTAGCTCCACGTATAAAGGTCAGGCCCGGCGGATTCGCCGGGCCTGACCTTTTTCGTATATACGCCTCGCTAAATCCTCCGACGGCCGATGGGCCGCAACCGACCCCGCGGCGGCCGCCGCAATTCGGATCAGCTCCGCCGTAACCCTTCGGGACCCACGCCCCGCGTGGAACCCTGTAGGGCTGCGGCCGGAACGAGTTTCGCCGGCCGGTCACGAAGGAGTTTGGCGTATGGGTGATCCGCACTTCCATTGGTATCTACCGACTTCGGGGGACGGGCGGGAAGTGATCGGGGCTTTGCAGTCGGCGGGGGTGATCGGGACCGCGTCGGCGCACCGGGCGCCGAGTCTGGACTATCTGGCGCTGGTGGCCAAGACCGCGGAGCAGTTGGGGTTCGAGGCTGTGCTGACGCCTACGGGCACGTGGTGCGCGGACGCGTGGATCGCCACGGCCGCCTTGATTCCGGAGACTTCGCGGCTCAAATTCCTGGTCGCGTTCCGGCCGGGGTTGATCACGCCTACGCTCGCCGCGCAGCAGGCCGCGACCTTCGCACAGCTGTCGGGCGGGCGGATCGCGCTGAACGTGGTGACCGGCGGTGACGCGGAGGAGCAGGCCCGGTTCGGGGACTACCTGTCCAAGGAAGAGCGGTACGCCCGCACGGACGAGTTCCTGCAGGTCATCCGTAAGGCGTGGACCGGGCAGCCGAGCGACTTCAAGGGCGAGTACTACGACGTGACCGGCGCCATGGTGCTGCCCGCGCCGTCACCGGTGCCGGAGGTCTTCTTCGGCGGGGCGAGCGACGCGGCGCGCGAGGTCGCCGCCAAGAACGTCGACACCTATCTGACGTGGACCGAACCGCCCGCCGCCGTCGGCGCGTTGATCGAGGACGTGCGCGCCCGGGCCGAGAAGCACGGCCGGACACTGACTTTCGGCATCCGGGCACACGTCATCACCCGCGACACCCGCGAGCAGGCCTGGGCCGAGGCCCGAAACCTGCTGTCCCGCATGGACCCGGTCATCATCGACCTCGCGCGGGCGCGCCTGCAGCAGGGCGAGTCGGAAGGGCAGCGCCGCCAGCTCGAACTGAACGCCGACCGCGACAGCCTCGAGGTGTACCCCGGACTGTGGGCCGGCTACGGCCTGGTGCGCCCGGGCGCGGGCACGGCCCTGGTCGGCAGCCACTCCGAGGTCGCCGACCTCATCGAGCAGTACCGTGCCGTCGGCGTCGACCACTTCATCCTCTCGGGTCAGCCGCACATCGAGGAGGCGTACTGGTTCGGTGAGGGTGTACTGCCGCTGGTCAAGAAGTAACCGGTCCAGCGGCTTTCGCCGACAGCGCGTCGGGGCTGCATCGGACCACCGCCCGGAAGTCCTTCCGACGGTCGAAAGAAGCACCGGCGGAAGGACTTCCGCGGCGATCAGCCGCCGTTGAACGCGGGCACGTACGCCCGGCACGGCTGACCGCGCAGCCCGGCGCAGTCGGCGGGCAGCGGCGCGCCCGCGACGGCCCCGGGGATCACCGGCAGCACCAGGGACGACCCGCCCGCCCCCAGCAGAATCGTGTCCACGACGAGCCCATCCGTCGCGGGGGTGTCGAACCGCCACGACGTACGGTCCCCGCCGGGTGCGGTGAGAGTGACGCGAATTCGAGAACCCGCGCGGAACGCGTGCGCCAACGGATCGATCGAGATCCGCGCCTCGCTGAAGCCCGACGGCAGGTCGGTGGGATCACGGAACGACCGAACCGGTTGCAGCTCGGTCGCATTCGCGTCGACGGCCCGGAAGGACGATCGCAGGTAGCCGCTGGCCACGTACGTCTCCCGGCCGTCCGGCCGCACCTCGGTGACCGTCGCCTGCAGATCGGTCACCGGCGCGGTGCTCGACAACCGCAGATCCAGACTGGCGGGCCCGGCCGTCACCACGTCCCGGTCCAGCACCGGCGAGGTGAATCCGACCCCGGCCTCCCCCGGTAGCGGTGCCCAGTTGTACGGCGGAATCGGCTGCCAGGGAATGTCGGACGGCCCGACCACATCGAGTGTTCCGGCCGGCCGGGCAGCCGGGTCGGGCCGGAAGTCGAGGCTCCCCGCGGCCCCGGGGGCGGTCGACAGCACGCCGCCGTCCCCCAGATGCCATGTGGCTGGCGATATCTGCGCCGACGGCCACCCATCCAGCCCCAGCGACCACGGCGCGGCGAGACCACCCACCCCCGCCGCACCCGCGCCGTTGTCGTAGAAGACCTCGACCCGCGGCGAGTTCGCGAACGCCGCCCTGGCCGCCGCCACCGACGGCGCACCCGAGAGCCGCGCGCTGTCGACCCGGATCGCCGGCGACCGGGTGATGGCCGCGTACATCACGGTGCTGAGCGTTTCCAGCGCCGGTGACGGCGGCGGAACCCGATCCGCCACGAAGATGTTCAGGAACTCCCACCATTGACTCAGGATCTGCGGCCCGAGCGAGTCGAAGTGCGCGCCGTTGATGATCCGAACCCACACATCGGGATTCGCGTCGAACCTGTCGATGATCCGGGTCCATTGCGGCCCGACCTGCTCGTCCTGCAACGCACCTGTCAGCAGGACCGGCACCCGCACCTTCGGAGCCCACGTCGACGGTGACCGGTGGTCGAACACGTCCGGATTCCGTTCGGGGTTGTCGGCGACCAGCTGCCGCAGACTCGGAGTCTGCAGTCGCAGCGACTGATTCGCCGCGCACGCGGTGTCGCCCCGCTGAATCAGCTGCCGCACATAGGGTTGCCCGCCGTCCGGCCCGGGCACGGCATCGGATTGCCGTTCGGTGAGCCAGGTGTCGGCGAAACCGGTATTGAAGATCCCGCCGGGAAATCCGGTGGAGTGCAGATCATCGGTGAGACTCATCGGCGCGATGGCTGCCAGGCTCGGCGGCTCGGTCCCGGCGACGGCGATCTGCGAGATCCCCGAGTACGAGATGCCGACCAGGCCGACCTTGTGCCCGGCGACCCAGGGCTGGGCGGCAACGGTTTCCACCGTGTCGTACCCGTCGTAGACGGTCGGATAGTCGAACAGATCGTAGGCGCCACCGGAGCAGCCACTTCCGCGCATCTGCACGCTGACCGACGCGAAGCCGATATCGGGTGCGAGTTCGGCGCCCAGCACCAATCCGTTCGCCGGCGCCAGCGGATCGCGGGCCTTGAGCAGTCCGGTGGCCGCGCCGAGCACCAGCGGGTTCGGTGCGGCGGTCTGGTACCCGGAGTATTCGATCACCGTGGGAAAAGGCCCGTCCGCCAGCGTCTTCCCGAACGGCAGCCGCACGAACGCCGCCAGCGTGATGCCGTCCCGCATGCGCACGTAGTTCATGCCGGGCAGCAGCCGCTGCTCGTCGTAGTGCGACTGCGGCGGGGCGGTACCGTCCAGCACCCGAAATTCGTTGCCGCTGTGCCCATCGACCCGGAATCGGTAGTCCGCTCCCGGCCGCAGATCGCGCACCAGATACGAGCCGAGCCGATCGACGCTGCCGCGCCCCACGATTCGCGCGTCGCCGTCGAGCAGTTCCACCCGTGCCCCGGGCGTCGCTCCTTCGAGGTACCCCGCGGTCACCGACCCGCGACCGGTTCCGATGTCGGGTGCCGCCTGTGCCGCGGGCGCGGCGCCCAGCGCGGCGAGGACGAGCGCGAGCAATGGTGCGATCAGGCGTCGGTGTGGGGACACCGTGCACACGATATTAGTCAACTGACCAGGAAGCGCGGGTTCTCGTCATCGCGGTTCTTATCCGCTGGGCCCGACCGAGTTTCGCTCGACGCGACAAGAGATGCGATCACGCTGAGTCAATGTCGCTGTCCTCGGGAGGGGTCGGCATAGAGTTCGGCGCCGGCCGGCGCCACACGGGTGACCGGCGTTCGCAGGTGGGAGTGGACGATGACCGAGCAGCCGGCCGCCGACCCGGATATTCTCCTGTCGCACAGCATGTTCGGCTCGTCCGGTCGCGGCGTTCCGGGGCATGGTGCTGCCGAATGTGTTCCGGGAGGCCATCATGTCGCTCGATAGCCAGCCCGGCCGGGCGGAGTCCCTGACCCGCCGCAGGCTGACGGCCTACGGCGTCGGCTCGGTCGGCACCGCGGTGTTCGCGACCGTCCCCGGCCTGCTGCTGCTCTACTACCTGACCGACGTGCTGGGTGTCGCCGCGGGCGTGGCCGGGCTCGTGGTCGCGCTGCCCAAACTCTGGGATGTCGTCCTCAATCCCATCGTGGGCGCGGCCAGCGATCGCGAAGCCGTGCGCACCGGCCGCCGGACGGTGCTGCTGCTGTGGGGCGCGGTATCGCTGCCCGTGCTGTTCGCGGCAATGTTCCTCTCGCCGTTCACGGGGGCCGCCGGTGCGGCGTGGGTGGCGGTCGTGTTCGTGCTCGCCTCCAGTTCCTATGCGCTGTTCCAGGTTCCGTACGTGGGGTTGCCCGCGGAGATGGCGTCGGACACGGCGGGCCGGACGAGCGTGACCGCGCGCCGTGTCATCTATCTGACGATCGGCATTCTGCTGGGCGGTGGGATCGCACCGGTGCTCGCGGCCACCGCTGGCGGCGGCCGCGCCGGGTACCTGCTGATGGGCGTCGTGGTCGGGGCGCTGATGCTGGGTGCGCTGCTCACCGCCGCGCTGGGCACGCGCTGGGTGCGATCGAGTCCGGGGCACTCGCTCGGGCTGATCGCGGCGGTGCGCGCGGCCCGGGGCAACCGGGCCTTCTTCGCGCTGCTGACCGTGTACATCATCCAGGCCGTCGCGGTCGCGGTCATGCTGGCCGCGGCGCCCTATATCGCCACGTACTGGCTGGGCGGTCACGGCATGACCTCGGTCCTGTTCGTCTGCCTGGTCGCGCCGAGCGCGCTGGCCATCCCGGTCTGGGAGCGGCTCGCGCGCCGGTACGGCAGGCTTCGCTGTTATCTCGTCGCGACGGTGGGCTACGCGGCGGGCGCGGCGCTGCTGCTGCCGGGTGTGGCCCTCGGCGGCTCGATTCCGGCGCTGATCCTGATCGCGCTGCTCGGAATCTGCTATGCGGCACTGCAATTGCTGTCGCTGGCCCTGCTGCCCGATACCGTGCTCGCGGACGCCGACCGCACCGGTCAGACGCAGGCGGGGACGTTCACCGGCCTGTGGACGGCGGGGGAGACCGCAGGTATGGCCGTCGGCCCGGCGCTCTTCTCGGTGGCGCTCGCCGTCTCCGGGTACGCCGCGACCACCTGGGATGCCCCGGTGGCGCAGTCCGACGGCGCGAAACTGGGCATGCTCCTGGGTTTCACCGTGGCCCCCGCTCTCCTCATGCTGGTCTCGATCCCCGCCCTGCGCGCCTTCGGCCGCGCGCGTACGCCCGCCCCGAGATCACGCAACCCGTAGGTTCGGCATCGATCACGCGGGGGTCGCGACCTCTCTCCGCGCCGGAAATCCGTGCGCCCGAGCCACTCCGACCGCAACCGCGACGGGCACCAGCAGTACCAGCACGCTCCACGGCAGCGCCCCCGCGGAGAACCAGCCGAGCAACACCCCGCCCGCCCCGCCGCCCAACGCCATGGCCACGTTCCACAGCGTGACGAGCATCGCCTGTGCGGATTCGGCCGCCTCCCCACCGGCGTCGGCGGCGGCGGTCTGCAGCAGGGTCGGCAGCCCGCCCCAGCCGAGTCCCCACAGCACGGCGGCCAGATAGACCAGCGCGGGGTTGCTCGCAAGTGCCGCAAGGATTCCCGCCGCGACCGCGACGAGCAGCACGCTCGCGATGGTCAGCGCCCGCAGCCGCCGGTCGATGTGCGCGCCCACGAACCACAGGCTCGCCAGGGACGCGGCGCCGAACACCAGCAGCACCGCGCCGGTCGCGTCCGCCATACCCGCGTCCGCCAGCAGCGCCGCGATGTAGGTGTACAGAATCGTGTGCGCCAGAACGAATGTCAGCGTCACGAACAGCACCGGCCGCACCCCGGGAACGCTCAGCGCGCGGGTGATCGGCGTGCGCTCCCCGGCCGCCTGCCCCGGCTGATCGGGCACCCCGAACCGAATCCAGCCGAGCAGCACGACGGTGAGCGCCGTCATCGACAGGAAGGCCGCGCGCCAGCCCACCGCCTGCCCGATGAACGCGCCGGCGGGCACACCGAGCGACAGCGCGACCGGAATGCCCGCCATGGCGATCGCGACCGCCTTGCCCCGCAGGTGCTCGGGCGCGAGCCGCCGCGCGTACCCGGCCATCAGCGCCCAGGCCAGGCCGGCCGCCACCCCGGCCAGGAAGCGCGCGGTCATGGTCAGCCCGTAGTTCGAGGAGAGCGCGGTGACGGTGTTGGCGACCGCGAATCCGGTCATGGCGGTCAGCAGCAGTCGTTTGCGCGGCCAGCCCGCGGTGGCGACGGTGAGCGGGATGGCCGTCAGCGCGGTGCCGATCGCGTAGATGGTCACCGACTGCCCCGCGGCCGATTCGCCGACCCCCAGGTCGCCGCTGAGCGCGGGCAGCACCCCGGCGGGCAGCGTCTCGGTGAGACTGGTGACGAAGACGGCCGTCGCCAGGGCCAGCAGCGCGCCGGTGGGCAGCTTCGCCGTCGGTTCCGGCGCGGCAGATGTGATGGGCGGGAACGTGTTCGGTGTGTTCATGAACGGTATGCTCGAACCTTCACATTGATGTGAAGGTCAACGCGAGAACCTGTGAGGTACGGCATATGCGCATCGGAGAACTGGCCGAACGGACCGGAACCTCGCGCCGGCTGCTGCGCTACTACGAGGAGCAGGGCCTGCTGGCCGCCGAGCGCTGCGGAAACGGTTACCGCAGCTACGACGAGCGCTTCGTCGACCGCGTCGTCCAGATTCGCGGACTCCTCGACGCCGGTCTGCCCACCCGCATCATCAAACAGATCCTGCCCTGCCTCGACAAGCCTCGCACCATCGTTTTCGACGACGCCACCCCGGAAATGCTCGAGCTCCTGGAAACCGAACTCGCCCGCATGTCCCATCGGATCGACTGCCTCGCCCGCAATCGCAGCGCGATCGCGGAGTATCTCGAGGCCGTCCGGGCCAACGCCTGACCTCGCCGGACAGCCCTCCGGCGGACCTGGAGTGCCAACCGGGCGACCTGGAGTGCCAGTTGGTCTTGTCGTGTCGACGTTGTGTGTTCAACCGCGCGACACTTGCTGTGACCGGCGGAGATTCGCAAGCTCCTCGTGAAGCTGCACCGGTCTGCTCCGGGCGTCATGGGTGTACCGCCACTGCACGCCGGGCGGGAATTGTCGGCGGTCGTGGCGTTCGAGCTCGGTCACGGTCGCGGGTGTACCCGGTCGGGTGTCGGCGGGACATTGGATACGTGCATGGCGCCCGGAGTACGAAACGGCCCGGAGGTCCGCAGCTTCCGGGCCGTTGCCCATGTCCGGGGGTGAATCTCCCCAGGTCGAAAGGCGCGCGGGGATTCCGTCGCGGCGCGCACCCCGCACGAGCGCCTATCGTGGACGCGTGGGCATCATGGGTGAACTCTTTCCGGGCCAGAAGCTGAACGACGAGAGCGGCCAGGACGGCGACGGCCAGACGCACAAGCCGCGCGTCGAACTCGACCTCGACGCGGGCGTGATCCGGCTCGCCCCCGCGCCCCGGCCCGAGCAGGCCGAGCCGCCCGCCGCGGACTGAACTCGAACGGGCCGATACGCCCGTTCAGGCGCAGGGATCGCGCAGCGGGAAGCTCCGGATCGGCGGCACGCTCCGATCACCGAGCACCTCGGTGACCCGGGACCATTCGGCCGCGTGATTGTCCGCCAGCATCGCGGCGATCTCGGCGTTCGTGGTGGTCAGCTCACGAATCGTGTCGGGCGCGGCCCGGGGCGCGGGCTCCAGACAGACGATCTTGTCCGCGTAGACGCTGAGCGTGTCCAGCTCGCGCGGGTCCCCGACGCTGACCGCGACCGCGATCCGGATCGCGCCCTGCAGCCGCGCCATACGGCAGGCGTCGCGCAGTGCGGTGGCGTCGGTGACGAACTCCTCGGCGATCACGACCGTCCGATCGTCCAGACTGACCCGCGGCCGATGGCCCCGCAGGTCGAAAGCGTTGTGCCGCAATATGTTCTCCTGCTCCTTCTCGGTGTGCGCGCGTTCGGGATCTTCGATGGCCCCGTGCGCGAGGGCCGCGGTGTCGATCAGCAGGGAGCGATCCTCGCCGAGCAGTCCGTAGACGAGGTCGGGCCGGCGCGGCACCGTCAGCGGCCGGATGAGGATGACGTCGAGCAGCACGCGCAGCCTGGCGGCCAGCGCGTAGGCGACCGGCACGCCCGCGCCGGGTGGGCTGAGCACCACCACGTCGCGGCCGCGAAAGGCCGACAGCAGTCCGGCCAACTGCCGTCCCGCGTCATTGCGGTCCAAGTAAGGCGGCATACAGTCCCCGACTGTGCGTGTCAGCCCGGTGTCGACAGCACGCGCACGGCGGGCATCCCGCCGCCGGGCGCGGGCATCGGCCACTCACCGGTAATTCGAAGTAGTGCCGCAGGGGTGCTGCGGAGGTGATGCGCGGCCGGGGTGTGCGGCCGGGTTCGGCGGCCCAGCGGGATGCGGGCGAGACGGATGATCTGCTCAGCAACCATCGTCATCGCATGCCCTCTCCATTGAGCTGCCGCGGTTCATGAGCGTTGATCACAACGTCTCAGTCAGGCAGATCACCAGTGTACGCCAGGGCGACCTGCGGCTTCGCGGATCGGTCGCGCGCGGATTCCATTGTGCTGCCGCGCATTGCGGGCAATCTCCGGACCGATCGCCCGATTCATCGGACAAAACGGTCATTCGCTGTGGGCGGTGCTAGAAGAATGGCCGAATCGCGAAGGCGTGCGCGGCTTTTCGCCGCGCACATCCTTCGCAATGCGTACTAGCTGCTGACGAGACTCTGATCCCGCGCCGGGTGCAGTCGCTCACCTGGCGGCACACCGGCGTCGCGCCGCCGATTGCGCAGGTACGACCACTGCAGGAACCCGACCCCGGTCACGCCGATGCCGGCCGTGGCCAGGCTGATCTCCCAGCCCGGCGGCATCCAGCTCACCTCCAGATCGGCCTCGGAGGTGCCGGCCGGAATGTCGACGGCCAGAAAGGTTCCGGCGATCTCGGTGTGCTCGAGTTCGCGGCCGTTCAGCGTGATCCGGTAACCGGGCCACGCCAGCCGGTTGAACACGATGCGGCCGCCGTCGGCGGAAGTCACCCGGGCCCGGGCGCTCACCCCGTCGACCATCGTCGACACCGCGCTCACGCCCCTGGTGTCCGCGATGGCCCCGTTCACGATGGAGGCCAGCCCGCCCTCACGCTCGAGCACCCGGATGTACTCCTCGTGCCCGGGCTGCTCGACCCATTTCCAGCCCTCCGGCGCCGGATTGGCGTCGATGCCCGGGTACTGCGCGACGTGCAGCACCACCCGGTCCACCTTCATCAGGTCGGCGATCGTGCGCCCGGTGGAGGGTTCGGCGGTGAAGACGCGGCGGTACGCGTCCGGGCAGGTGCTGCCGTCCCAGGCGATGCACAGCAGCCCGCTGAAGGCCGCGTGCCCGACCGGGGTGTACCCGTTGACGTACTGCTGCCCGAGGTTCTTGGCGTAGCTGCCGATGGCCAGCGATCCCCAGGCCCGTTCGACGCTCTTGTCCTCCGGACGCAGGATCGCGCGATCGGCCAATTGCAGTGTGAGACCGGGGAAGCGCGGGAAGGCGTCGGTCATGGTCGAGCGGCGTTCGGGGAAGTTGTACGACATGGGCGTCGACGGCGCGGCCTTCACCTGGGCGAAGGCGATCGGGAACATGGCCACGATGATCAGCGCGCTGGCCAGTGCCGCACCGCGATTGCGCGCCAGCCACAGCACCCCCGCACCGACGCCGACCACGGTCGCCACCGCGAGCAGATGGCGCAGGATCAATTCCGGTGCGGCCGAGAACGAGCGCACGAACAGGATGCCGGTGAGCGCCAGCCCGGCGATCGCCCGCCGTCGCGAGGACGCGAATGTGCCGTGCCTGCTGAGCAGTACGCACACCAGCACCAGGAGTCCGATGGCCACCATGGGCAGCACGCGCGCGGGCCAGCGCAGCGGTCCCACCGCGCCCGGTCCGGCGGTCCACATGAGCATGCCGCCCGCGAACAGCGCCATTCCGCTGAACTCGCGCACCGAATGCCGCGCGGCCTTCCAGTCGATGAAGGCGAGCGCCGGAATCAGGAACCACGCGACGTAGACCATGGGCAGTGGCTGCACGTACCCCCACCAGGCGTGGAAGGCAGGCGTCGTGCTGGGCAGGCTGGCGTTGAGCGATTCGGACCACGGGACCGTCAGGAACGGCTCGTTGCGGATGCGCGCGTCCCCGCGCCAGGTGACCTGGGAGGACAGCAGCAGTGGAAGATTGGCCACCAGCGCCGCGAGCGCCGCGCAGCCCGAGGCCAGCACCAGGCGCCGCACCACGGCCCAATGCTGTTGGTAGATGTACTCACCGGCGATCACCGCGAGCATCATCAGACCCGCCTCCACGGCGGGGAAGACGTATTGGATGGTCAGCGCGAGCCACAGGAACACGAACACCGGAATCGGCCCGCTGCGCCCGCGCGCGTACAGCACCGCCGAGGCCCAGGCGTGCAGCAGCCACGCGGTGCCGGTCTGCGAGGTGAACCAGCTGGCCTGGTCGAAGAACAGGAACCAGCCGCTGAGCGGGAAGGCCACGCCCGCGACCGCGCCCCAGGCGGGTTTGGCGCCGTAGGCCAGGCAGATGCGGTAGACGCCGAGCGCCGCGATGATCGCGAACACCAGTTTCACGACCGTCGCGTACACGGCCAGGTTGTCCACGGACGGCGCGAGCAGATACACGAGCAGTTGCGGCGGGTTGTAGATCGCCGCCTCTTCCAGCGAGTAGTTGCCCGCCATCCATTCCCAGGGCACCAGCGCCGGGAAACGGCCCTCGCGCAATTCGTTGCCGAGCAGCTGCCACATCGGCACGTACTGGGCTTCGGTGTCGTCGGTGTAGAAGTGACGTGGATCGGCCAGCAGGACAGCCAGATAACCGGCGATCACTCCGAGCGCGGTAACCGTCCCCCAGACGCGTACATCTCTTCGCGGTTCGGTTTCCGCGCTAGTCCTCACGAGGATCGGAGGCTAGGGCAAGCGGGTGAACGGAACAAGGCTTTGCCATGACCGGATCCGTTTCGCCCCGTTTCCACCGGGCTCCGCCGGACGTCGCACGGTCCGGAGGCGTGATCGGATTCCGGCCGGGCCCGCAGGGGTGGAACCGGCCGGAATCCGAGTGCCGCGGGCGCCACCGGGCGAGCCGGTGGCGATGGGGGCGACGCCGATCAGGGCCTCAGGAAACTGGCCACGATGCCCCAGAAACGACCGCGGTCCACCGAGTGGAAATCCCATGTCTCGGCGATGGTGTGCGTCGCGCTGACAATGCCGTGCACGTCGAAATCGTCACGGGAGGCGGTGCCTTTGACCTCCAGGGCGGCGATCACGTAGGCAGTGGCGGTTTCCACGGTGTGGGACACGCATGGACTCCAATCTGTCGTCGGAATGGGCGGCGTGCGAATCAGGAAGCGGTATCGGTGAAAACGTCCTCGTAGCGGAACTCGGTGGAGATGGGTGTTCCCGCGGCGTGCGCCCGCTCCTCACGGAGACGCAGGTCGACGCGGCGGATCTTGCCGGAAATGGTCTTCGGTAGCTCGGTGAACTCCAGTCGGCGTACGCGCAGGTACGGCGCCAGGTGATCGCGGGCGTATTCGAGGATGGCTCGGGCGGTTTCGCGATCGGGTTCCCAGCCGGCGGCGAGCGAAACATATGCCTTCGGAATCGCCAGACGCGTGTCGTCCGGTTGCGGTACGACGGCCGCTTCGACCACGGCCGGGTGTTCGATGAGCACACTTTCGAGCTCGAAGGGCGACACCTTGTAGTCCGACGACTTGAAGACGTCGTCGGTGCGGCCGATATAGGTGATGTATCCGTGTTCGTCGCGGGCGGCCACATCACCGGAGTGGTAGAAGCCCCCCGCCGTGACAACGGCATTGCGTTCCGGATCGCCCAGATATCCGGTCATCAGGTTGACCGGATCATAGCCCAGGTCGAGACAGATTTCGCCCTCGTCGGCGACATCTCCGGAGATCGGATCGACAAGTACCACCGGCACTCCCGGCGCCGGGCGGCCCATCGACCCGGGCTTGACCGATTGGCCTGGAGTATTGCCGATCTGCAGCGTCGTCTCGGTCTGCCCGAACCCGTCCCGGATGGTCAGCCCCCACGCCTTCTCGACCTGTGCGATCACGTCCGGGTTGAGAGGCTCACCCGCGCCGAGGATTTCGCGCAGCCCCGCCGGATGCTCGCCGAGATCGGCCTGAATCAGCATGCGCCACACCGTCGGTGGCGCGCAGAACGTGTTCACCTCCGCGCGGCGCAGCTGCCCGAGCAGGGCGGCCGCGTCGAAGCGGGCGTAGTTGTAGACGAAGATGGTGGCCTCGGCCAGCCACGGGGTGAAGAAGCAGCTCCAGGCGTGCTTGGCCCAGCCGGGCGCGCTGATGGCCAGGTGCACGTCGCCGGGCCGCACGCCGATCCAATACATGGTGGACAGGTGGCCGACCGGATAGCTGATCTGCGAGTGCTGCACCATCTTCGGCCGACTGGTGGTGCCGGAGGTGAAGTACACCAGCAGCGGATCCTCGACCGTGGTGCCGGGGGTGAACGGGCCCGCAGAGACGACGTCGTCGGCCGCGCGGTACGCGTGCCAGCCGATCACGGGTTCGCCCACCACGATTCGGGTGTACTCGCCCGGAACGTGTTCGAACTTGGCGGTGTCGGCGGTGTTCACGATGACGAAACCCGCACCGCCGCGCGTGATTCGGTCGTGCAGGTCGTCCGGGCCGAGGGCGGCGGTGGTCGGCATGATGACCGCGCCGAGCTTGGCCACCGCGAGCATGGCCTCCCACAGTTCGGCCTGGTTGCCGAGCATGAGCATCACCCGGTCGCCCTTGCGCACGCCCAGCCCGGACAGCCAGGTCGCGACCAGGTCCGAACGGGTGGCCATGGCGTCGAAGGTGACGCGCCGCTCGCTGCCGTCCTCCTCGGTGATCCACAGTGCGAGGTTGTCGTTGCCGCGCGCGAAGCCGTCGAACCAGTCGGTGGCCCAGTTGAATTCGCCGGTGAGCCGGGGCCACTCGAAACCGGCGACGGCCGCGTCGTAGTCGGTCGCGGTGGCCAGCAGATGGTCGCGGGCGGCGCGGTAGGCGGCGATGTTGGCGGTGGCGGTCATGACTGCTCCTCGGTGGTGTCGAGCAGGCGCGCGGCGATCTCGCGCATCTCGATCTTGCGGATCTTGCCGGTGACGGTCATGGGGAACTCGTCGACCACGTGGACGTAGCGCGGGATCTTGAAGTGCGCGAGCCGCCCCAGGCAGAACTCGCGCAGCGCCGCGGCGGTGAGCGCGGGCGCGCCCTCGCGCATGCGCACCCAGGCCATCAGCTCCTCGCCGTACTTGGCGTCCGGGACGCCGATCACCTGGGCGTCGAGCACGTCCGGGTGGGTGTACAGGAACTCCTCGATCTCGCGCGGGTAGATGTTCTCACCGCCGCGGATCACCATGTCCTTGATGCGCCCGGTGATGGCGATGTAGCCGTCGTCGTCCATGGTGGCCAGATCGCCGGTGTGCATCCAGCGCGCGGCGTCGATGGCCTCGGCGGTCTTGTCCGGGTCGTTCCAGTAGCCGAGCATCACCGAGTAGCCGCGCGTGCACAGCTCGCCGGGCTCGCCCCGGGGCACGGTCAGCCCGGTGAGTGGGTCCACGATCTTGATCTCGATGTGCGGCCCGGCCCGGCCGACGGTGGCGGTGCGCTGGACGAGGCTGTCGTCCGCGCGGGTCTGGGTGGAGACCGGGGACGTCTCGGTCATGCCGTAGCAGATGCTCACCTCGCGCATGCCCATGCGCTCGATCACCTGCTTCATCACCTGTTCCGGGCAGGGCGATCCGGCCATGATGCCGGTGCGCAGGCTCGACAGGTCGAAGCGGTCGAACTCCGGGTCGGCGAGTTCGGCGATGAACATGGTCGGCACCCCGTAGAGCGAGGTGCAGCGTTCGGCGGCAACGGCTTCCAACGTCGCGCGCGGGTCGAAGGACGGCGCCGGAATGACGATCGCCGCGCCGTGGCTGGTGGCCGCCAGATTTCCCATGACCATGCCGAAGCAGTGGTAGAACGGGACCGGTACGCACACGCGGTCGTGCTCGGTGTAGCCGCACAGCTCGCCGACGAAGTAGCCGTTGTTCAGGATGTTGTGATGGCTGAGCGTGGCGCCCTTGGGGAAACCCGTTGTGCCCGAGGTGTACTGGATGTTGATCGGGTCGTCGGCGGAGAGTCCGGCCTGCGCGGTCGCCAGTGGTTCCGGATCGGCGGCCCGCCCGGTCTCGAGCAGGGCGCGCCACTCGTCGCTCTCGAGCAGCACCACCTGCTCGAGTTCCGGGCATTCGGGGCGCACCTGCTCGATCATGGCCGCGTAGTCCGAGGTCTTGAACGCCGGCGCGGCCACCAGGGTGCGAATTCCGGCCTGCCGCAGCACGTAGCGCAATTCGTGCGAACGATAGGCGGGATTGATGTTGACCAGCACCGCGCCGATCTTGGCCGTGGCGTACTGCACCAGCGTCCACTGCGGGCAGTTCGGCGCCCAGATGCCGACCCGGTCGCCCCTGCCGACCCCGGCCGCCAGCAGCCCGAGCGCCAGCGCGTCCACCTCCGCCACGAACTCCCGATAGGTCCAGCGCAGGCCGGTGGGGTGGTCGATCAGCGCGTCGCGATCGGGGAAGGCCGCGGCCGTACGGTCCAGATCGGCGCCGATGGTGTCGCCGAGCAACGGCGCGTCCCAGACCCCGAAGGAATAGCTCACCGGCCGGAGCCGGTCCATGCTGATGCTCACACCGATAGGATCCAGGTCACACCCGCCGCCGACTACCCCCGGAAAGGGGTACCCGATGACCCCTGTGGCCGATCCGCTGCTGCGACCGCGCGACGCCGACGCCCTGCGGGCGGAGCTGCGCCATATCGCGGCGATCTCCCGCCTGCCGGTGGTCTTCGGCGGTGAGGTGAGCGCGGGCACCCTGGTGCTCAGCGAGTTCGTGGGGACCCGGACGAACAGCATGCGCGGGCTGATCGTCGCGCCCAGTTCCGGGCTGGGCGGCAGCGCCGTGGCCACCGGGCGGCCGCGGGCGGTGGCGGACTATCGCTCGGCGTCCACGATCACCCACCACTACGACGGGCCGGTGCTGGGGGAGGGGCTGCGGGCGGTGACGGCGGTGCCGGTCGTGGTGGCCGGGCAGGCGCGGGCGGTGCTGTACGCGGCCAATCGCGAGTCCGGTCCCATCGGTGATCGCATCGCCGAGGAAATGGTGCGGGCCGGGCGGCGACTGAGTACGGAACTGGCGATCCGGGACGAGGTGGATCGGCGCCTGCGCCTGCGCGCCGCGGGCGATCCCGGCCCGGCCGGATCGGATGTCGTTGGCACCGAGCAGCTTCGGGACATGCACGCGGAGCTGCGCGAGATCGGCCAGAGCATCCCGGACGCCGCGGTGCGGGATCGGCTGCGCGCGGTCACCGATCGGCTGGCGGGCCTGGTCTCCGGTATCGCCGCGGCCGGGCCGCCGGTGACCCTGGCTCCGCGCGAACTCGACGTGCTCGCGCAGATCGCCTTGGGCTGCACCAATGCCGAAGCGGCCCGGCGGCTTTCGCTGCGCGCGGAGACGGTGAAGAGCTACCTGCGCAGCGCCATGACCAAGCTCGGCGCGCGCACCCGGCACGAGGCCGTGGTCCGCGCTCGTCGTGCGGGCTTGCTGCCCTAGGACTTCGAAACCTTCTGCGCCGTAACCGATTCGGATGGAGGAACGGCGGCCGCGCGAGCGACCGCCGTTCTCGTGCCCACTACCGCGTCGTCAGTCTTCGACGGGCAGGAACCGGATGGATTCGCCGCCCTTGGCGTGGTGCAGGCGGCCGAACTTGCTGTCCAGGAGATGCGCCATGCTCTCCGCGGCGCCCAGATACGCCTCTTCGACGGTGGAGGCCTTGTGATTGGTGGCCACCGGAGGCTGGCCCTTGGGGCGGGCCTCGAGGCTACAGCGCTTGTCTTCGTGGCCACTCTTGTGGCCGTTGACGTCGGTGATGTGGGCTTCCACCCGCGTGAGGTGCTCGGCGAAGCGGTCCAGGACGGATGCGATGCCGTCCTCCGCCCGCTCGATGAGTGCCGCGCCACCGCCGACGTGCTTGTCGGCGAAGACCTGGATTTGCATGGCATCTCCAATCTCTCGGGATTGCCGAGAACTTGCTGACATTCTCGACAGTACCCGTATTCCCACCGATCGGCTCGTCAAAAGCCGGTTGGAAAGATCACCCCCGCTCGACGCCGCCGGAAGGTATTGTTCGCGGCCGATTCTGAGAGCCGGATGAGCGCGCGGGCTCAGTCGTGCCGTGTATTGCGCTGCGGCGGTAGGGGAGTCGCGGTGAGTTCGTGGCCGGAGTCCGCGAGTTGATGGCCGTGCTCGCAGCACAGCGTCGCGCGCACGGGCGCCCCGCAGTCGGTGTGCGTGATGGCCAGCGGCGGGCCGGCGGGCCCGGCGAGGTGCCTGTCCCCCCATTGCATGAGCGCGGTGAGAACCGGCTGGAGTTCGCGCCCGGCCTCGGTGAGCCGGTACTCCTGGCGGGTGCGCGCGCCGGGCTCGCGATAGTCGCGGCGTTCGAGCACCCCGGCCTCGACGAGTGTGTTCAGGCGGCGCACGAGGACCGCGCGCGGTGCGCCGGTGGCCGCCTGGATGGCGTCGAAGCGGCGCACGCCGAGGAAGATCTCGCGCAGTGCGAGCAGGGCCCACTGTTCGCCGACCACTTCGAGCGCGTTCGCCACCGAGCAGATTCGTGCCATGGCGACATTCTATCTACATTCACATTATGAACTCAGGGTGTTAGGGTCGGGCCCATGACGATTACTTCCGAGCCCGCGGGTGCGCCCGAATCCTGGGGCGAGGCGCGCAGCAAGACCGTGCACTGGCACGACCCGAAGATCGCCCTCGAGTCCGCGCCCGGTCGCACGGGACTCGAGTTCCTGACGGCCATGGCCGCGGGCGAGATTCCCGGCCCGCCGATTTCCGGGCTGCTGGGCATGCGGCCGGTCAGCGCCGGTCCCGGTGATGTCGTGTTCGTCTGCACGCCGGACGAATCCATGTACAACCCGATCGGGATGGTGCACGGCGGCATCGCCTGCACCCTGCTCGATTCGGTGGCGGGCTGCGCCGTCCACACCACCCTGGCCGCGGGCGTCGGCTACACCTCGATCGAGATCAAGGTGAACTACCTGCGCCCCATCCACAGCCACACCGGCGAGCTCACCGCCCACGGCTGGGTCACCAAGCCCGGCAAACGCGTGGCCTTCGCCGAGGCCGACCTGCGCGACGCCGACGGCGTCCTCCTGGCGACCGCCACGAGCGCCTGCCTGATCATCGGCGCCTGAGCGCGGCGGCTCGAATCTGATCCGGCCGCAGAGCGTCTGCGGTGAGTTGCCAGCCTCGGTGACCGGCGTCTCGGACGATGTCAGCGGCGCGGCCGGGGCTTATCGTCCGCCGGTGCCGGGCACACCGATGGGCTGATCTCGAGCCCGGACCGAACACCGTGGGGCGCGTTGAATCACGCACGATCGACCCCGCGACAGCGGCAGCGGCGTCGATGGCACATGTTCGAACCGGCGGCAGCCCCGTGGCGCGCCGGACCGGAGTCGTTCGGCGCTCAGGGCACCGCGAGGTCCAGGACCGTCAGGGCGAGCTGTTCGGCGGCGTCCGGGTGGCCCATGGCGTGGGCGGCCGCGCCGACGGCCTTGCGGGCCTCGGGGTCGGTGAGCAGTTCGAACAGGGCCGCGCGCAGGTTCGGGGCGGTGGCGTCGTCGCCGATGACCGCGCGGGCCGCGCCGTTCTCAGCCAGGATGCGGGCGTTGCGGATCTGCTCGCCGCCCACCGAATGCGGGTAGGGGATCAGCACCGAGGGCTTGCCCAGGGTGGTCAGTTCGGCGAGAGTTCCCGCCCCGGAACGGGATACGACCACGTCGGTGAGCGCGAGCACGTGCGGGAGCTCGGCGCCGAGGAAGTCGCGGACCAGGTAGCGGGGGCGCAGGTCGGCGGGCAGGGCGGCCGCGCGCTCGCGGACCTGGTCGTAGGAGCGCGCGCCGCACTGGTGAATCACGTTGGCCACGGTCAGCAGCTCGGGCAGGAACTCGTTGATCAGGTCGTTGATCTGCACCGCGCCCTGGGCGCCGCCGGTGATGTACACCGTCGGCAGTCCCGGGGTGTAGCCCTCCCAATTCAGCGCGGGCACAGCGTCTTCGGCGCGGCCGGTGGTCAGCGCGGGCCGAATCGGGTTGCCGGTCACCACGGCTCGGGCGCGGACCCGGGCGGGCAGCAGTTCGACCGAGGCGTCCGAACTCAGGGCGATCCGCGTCGCGGCGCGCGCCAGCAGCTGGTTGGCCTTGCCGATGCCGGTGGTCTGCTCGTGGATGACCAGGGGGCGGCGGCGCAGCGCGGCCGCCATGCCGATGGGTGCGCACACGTAGCCGCCGGTGCACAGCACCGCGTCGGGCCGGAACCGCCGCACCACCGCTTGCGCGGTGAACACGCTCAGCGGCACCCGCACCGCGTCCTTCGCGTTGTCCGCGTTCAGCATCTTGAGGGGGTTGCGGTCGCGCCGCAGCTTGCCCGCCTTGATGCCGGTGAAGGCGATGTCGTTCTCGCCCGCCACGCGCTGTTCGAGGCTGTCCGGGGTACCGACCCACAGCACCTCGACCTCGCTGCCCGCCTCGGCGACCAGGTCGCGCAGCGCGCGCATGGCCGAGACCGCCGGGTAGGTGTGCCCGCCGGTGCCGCCGCCGGCGACGATCACGCGCACCTTCGCGTGTGCGCCGACCCGGCGCAGGATGGTGGCGCGGTCGAGGGCGGGACGTGGCATGGGCGAGCCTCCTGGGTGGATCGGTCGGCTGACGGGGCGGGGCCTGGTCCGGCCGCAACGCCCGGTTCAGGCTAGCGCGCGCCCGCCGGCCGGGCGTGGGAGCCCGCTCGGCAGGCTCGGCGCCGTCGATACTGGTCGGTCGCCGATGATTGCGGGGTGTTGGCTATCGACCAATGGGCCTTTACCATTGTGGTGATTCGGATCACCGTGCAGCCGTGCGTGTTCCGATGCCGGTGCCGGATGCACCGGTGTGCCGCCGAGCGTTCGCGCCGTCGTACCGGGGAGAGGGGCCCGCCATGCCGCTCCCTGGCCGTCCGGCGCTCGATTCGCCTGTCCGGCAGTGCTTCTCCCGCTCCGCAGCCCCCGCGCCGCCGCCCTGTCGCCGCGGCCCGGACGGGCTCCTCGGCCCTGTGCTCAGCACCCCGGCGACGTCGTATCGCGCACCCGCGCGCATCCGATAGTCGCGATACATAGCCCGGCGAGTCACTGGAGGTAGCCATGAGTTCGTCGACCGCGGCGGATCCCGCATTCGGCTCGGGATCGGAGTGGGAAGACCGGTGGGGCACGATCATCGGCCCGGAGGGCGAGGGAGCGGATCCGCTGGTGCGGGCCCAGCGCCTGACCACCCCGATTCTGCGCGGGGCGGTGGACAACCTGCCCGCCGAGCTACGCCTGATGGCGGGCTACCACCTGGGCTGGTGGGACGCAGAGGGCATTCCGGCCGCCACGGATTCGGGGAAGGGCCTGCGGCCCGCACTGGTGCTGGCCGCCGCGCGAGCGCTGGGCGCGGGTCCCGACGCGGCGCTACACGCCGCCGCGGCAATCGAACTGGTGCACAACTTCACCCTGGTGCACGACGACGTCATGGACGGGGACGTCATGCGGCGTGGCCGGCCGGCGGTGTGGCACGTCTGGGGTGTGGACGACGCGGTGCTGGTCGGCGACGCCCTGCACGGTCTGGCCATCTGGACCCTGGCCGACGCGCCGCGCGCGGCGCAGACCGGGATGGGCCGCCTGGCCGAGGCGGTGATCGAACTCTGCCTGGGTCAGCATTTCGACTGCGCCGAAACGAGTTTCGCGCTCACGGTGGAGGACTGCCTGCAGACCCTGCGCTACAAGACCGGCGCGCTGCTCGGCTGCGCGTGCGCACTGGGTGCGGTGTGTGCCGAGGCGCCGGCGGAGACGATCGCCGCCATGGACGGGTTCGGCCGCGAGCTGGGTGTGGCCTTCCAGCTGGCCGACGACCTGCTGGGCATCTGGGGCGACCCCGCGCTCACCGGGAAGCCGAAGGGCAGTGATCTGTTGCGGCACAAGCGAACCCTGCCGATTCTGGCGGCATTGGAATCCGACACCCCGGCGGGCCGCGAGTTCGCCGAGCTCTATTTCGCGGATCGGCCGCTGGACGATTCGACGGCCGCGCACGCCGCCGATCTCATCGAACGGGCCGGCGGAAAAGGCTGGGCGCAGTCGGAATCGGCGCGGCACGTGCGGGCGGCCAAGGCTTATTTGTCGGAATTATCCGGAACTACCGGATTCGCCGATCCCCGTGAGCTGTTCGCGCTGGCCGACAGCGCGATCGACCGGGAGCGCTGACGTCATATATCGGGCAAATCGGAATTGAAATTCGACCGCCCGGTACCGGTAGGGACTTTGGTACTCAATTGAACGGAGTCCATTGCTCCAAAACCGCTGTGCTGTCAGGATTACTTGCGAGCGGTGATTCGGAAGCTCGAGACACCGCCGAAAGTTCAAGCAGGCGTAGTTCTTTCGCAATCTTACGTGTGCCCACGCGAATACGCCTGTGTCAGTGCGGTTATTCCCAGGAGTGCCAACATGACGACGGGGCCATTCGCCGAGTCGGGACGATTGCTGGCACTGGGGCGAGAGCCCACCCGGGAATTGGTGGCGGAGCTGGTGCGCGCCGCCACCACCGCACGCACCGGAGTTCTGCGCGTCTCCGGTGAACCCGGTGGCGACCTCTATATCGTGCACGGCCAGGTCGTCGCCATCGAAACACCCGGTGCTCCCGGTGTGCGCGAATTGCTTTCGCGTCCCGGACGTACCTGCGGAGGCGTCGCCGACCTGCGCGTGGTCGCCCTGATGGCCGCGCTCGACGGCGCCTTCGCACTCACCTCTGGCTGGATCGGCGACTGTACCTGGCAGGAGCTGCCCGCCGGCCAGAGGTGGCCGGACCACCCTGTACCGCCAGTTCCCGGTGTGGAACCCGGCTGGTTGCTGTCGGAGACCGAGCGGCGGCTGCGCGCCCTGGCGCACGGCCGGGTCTCCCCGCACCGCAACCAACTGGTGCTCACCGATCCGGGCCGCGCCCTTCTCCGCGGCCCGGACGGTGGGCAGTGGGCGGACATCCTGCTCTGGGTGAACGGCAGGCACAGCTGTCGGGATATCGCGATGCTGTTGTGCCGCAGTCTGTATGGGGTGACCGTCGAAGTTGTTCGCCTTCTCGACAACGACCTGGTCGCCATAGCGCCGCCCGTGCGGGAGCCGGCTCGCGAACCCTCGCGCGAGGCCGAACCCGCACGGGGCGGTCCCGGCCGTTCCATGCTGCCGCGTCGCCGGCGGGGTGCCAGCGGCATCAACGACACTCTGCTGCCGCGCGCTCCACAGCCGGTGATCGGCGCCTGATCGCGGACCGCGCGCGAACCCGAAAGGACGTCATGAATTCTCCCAACGGACCCGGCACGGCCAGTCTGGCGGATCGAATCGGGGTGCTGGTCAAGGATTTGCGCACCGAGGTCCCCGATTGCCTGGCCTCGGGTGCGATCGACATGTCGACGGGCATGCTGCTGGCGGTCGAGACCGTCGACAACCATCCGCAGGAGGTCCTGGATCTGCTCGCCGCCGCGACGCTGGATCTGTTCCAGGGCCGCAATGTGGTGATGATCGAGGACATTTGGAAGGAGCGCCGCGGAATTCGCCAGGAGCGGCACTACTTTCAGGAGATCCTGGTCAACAGCGACAACCTCACCCACCTGTTCATTCGCACCGAGAGCCGCGACGACGTGGTGATCGTGGTGGTGTGCCGCAAGGCGGTGAACGTGGGGATGCTGTTCGCGCAGACCCGTCGCGTGCTCAAGGACACCGGGCGGCTCTGAATCGCTCGGTGTCGCCGGGCGCGCGTTACGGAATGCGCGCGACCGCGCCGAGCATCGAGACGGCCTCGGCGCGCGGATGCGGGCGGTAGATCTCGGGCCGCCACTCGGTCACCGCGCTGATGCCCGGGGTCACCATGTCGAAGCCGGCGAAGAATTTCGCGAACTCCGCGCTCGAGCGCAGCTGGAACGGCACCCCGCTGCGCTGATTGGCCTCGGTGGTGCGGGCCAGATCCTCGGCTTCGAGGTGATCGCTGGTCGCATGGGACATGACCAGGTAGCTGCCCGAGGGCAGCGCCTCGCACAGCCGCCGGACGAGGTCGTAGGGCTGCTGGTCGTCGGGGAGGAAGTGCAGGACCGCGACCAGCATGAGCGCCACCGGCCGGGTGAGATCCAGGGTGGCCAGCAGGTCGGGATGGGTGAGGATGCGTTCGGGATCGCGCAGGTCGGCGTCCAGATACGCGGTCTTGCCCGCGGGGGAGCTGTGCAGCAGCGCGCGGGCGTGCGCCAGCACGATCGGGTCGTTGTCCACGTAGACGATGCGCGATTCCGGGGCGATGTCCTGGGCGATCTCGTGCACGTTGCCCGCGGTGGGCAGGCCCGCGCCGATGTCGAGGAACTGGCGTATACCGGCCTCGCGGGCCAGGTAGCCGGTGGCGCGTCGCAGGAAATTGCGGTTCTCGACCGCGGCCAGGCGTACCGTGGGGAAGGCCTCGGCGACCGCGTCGGCGGACTCCCGGTCGGCCGCGAAGTTGTCCTTGCCCCCGAGCCAGTAGTCGTAGCGGCGCGCGGGATGCGGTTTGGTGGTGTCGATCCGATCCATCGCGGACTCCGAGTTCACAACGCCCCCAATCCATCTGGACTACTGTTTCGATCATGGTGCCGAGCTACAGCCCGTACGACTTCGATGTGCACGCCGATCCGTACCCTTACTATGCCAGCCTCCGTTCGCAGGCCCCGGTCTACCGTAACGAGACCGACGATTTCTGGGCGTTCTCGCGGCACGCCGATGTGCTCGCCGCGCTGCGCGATTCCGACCGTTTCTCCAGCGTGAACGGCATCCGGATGGAACCCGCGTTCTGGGGTCCGCAGGCCGAGCGCTTCTTCTCCTTCGTGGCCATGGACGCGCCCAAGCACACCCGGTTGCGCGGGCTGGTGTTGCGCGCGTTCACCGCGCATCGGGTGCAGGGTCTGGCGCCGCGACTACGGGAGATCGCGCGCGGGATTCTGCAGCCGCTGCTCGAGCGCGGCAGCTTCGATCTGATGACCGATTTCGCCGGTCCCTTCCCGACCGATGTGATCTCCGAGCTGGTCGGGGTGCCCGAGGCGGATCGGGAGATGATTCGCAAGCTCGGCATGGAGATCATGTACACCGACGCGGAGTCGACCGATCTGCGGCCCGAGGCCATGGCGGCCATCGGCGCGCTGGTCGGGTACTACACCGAATTGACGATCGAGCGGGCCAAATCCCCGCGCGAGGATCTGCTGTCCGGGTTGCTCGGCGCGGCCGACGGGGCGGACCGGCTCACGCCGGAGGAGATCGTCGGCATTCTGATTCTGCTGGTCGGGGCGGGGATCGAGACCGCCATGCTGACCTTCGGCAACACCTGGCACGCGGGGTGGCTGCATCCGGACGCGCGGCGGGCGGCCCTCGGCGGGCGGGTGGACGACTGGATCGCGGAGTCGATGCGCTGGGATCCGTCCTCGCAGAGCCAGTTGCGGACCACGACCGAGGCGCTGGAGCTGCACGGCGTCGCGATTCCGGCCGGGGCGCGGATTCTGCTGCTCACCGGCGCCGCGAATCGTGATCCCGAGGTCTTCGCCGACCCCGATACCTTCGATCTGGATCGGGACACGAGCGCATCACTGGTGTTCGGCAGCGGCCGGCACCACTGCCTCGGCTCGAATCTGGCTCTGCTGGAGCTGCGCATCGCGCTGGGCGAGATCGCGGCGGCGGTCGCCGACTACGACATCGACCCCGCCGGGTTGCGGCGCGTCCACTCTTCGAACAATCGCGGTTTCGCGAGTCTGCCGACCACGGTCACCCTGCGCTGAGGGTTGCCCGTCGATCCCGGAAGGTGCTGCGGCACGGCCCGGTTCGGCGCAGTGGGCCCACTGCGCCGGCCGGAGCCCACACGGCCTACTTCAGGCTGAGGGTGATGACCAGCGTCTCGTCCTCGACGGCGGCGACGACCTGCCCCGGCGCTCCGCCCGCGATGCCGTCGAGGTCGATGACCGACCCCACGGTGCCGGCCGCCAGCTGCACCAGCGCGCCGCGCCGTCCCGAGCCCGCGACGTAGACGATGGAGTCGTCCCCGCTATCGCCCGGCTGCGGGAAGTTGATGTCGTCCGAGGACCCTCCGGCGTTCAGGTCCAGCTGCTTGAGATGCCCGCCCGCGGCCTCGAACGCCGGGAACTGCCCCTCCTGGTACCGCACGTCGTACCGCAGCGAGGTCCCGAACCCGAACGCGACGTCACGCCCCTCCTGCCCCCACAGCACTTCCCTGATCTGCAGCGACCGGTACTTGTTCCGAACCTCGAGAAACTTGACACTGCCCGGCTGAAAGTCCGACAAGACCCCGCCCCTTCCTGATGCTCCGCCGGCCCAAGTACCGGCACCCCGCCGGACTCTACCACCGCCCGAACCAATCCACCTGCCCCAGAACAACTTTGAGCAAACCGTCCGCAAACGACGAATAGTCAGGCGTTTTCGTCGTCTGCGGACTCAGCGGCACGCGGCTCGGTTTGCTTGGGTGCGGCGGGAACCCACCCGCGCAGCGGTTGCACGACCGCGCCGTAGAACGCGTCGGTCGCGGCCTTGACGCTCGTGATGAAGCTCGCCGCCGTTCCGGAACGGCCCTTGCCCATCGTGAAGGTCTGCTGCAGGACGAACGAGGTGATGTCCCCGGTTCGCCCGGCCGTCAACGACTTCGGATCCGAGCGCAGGGTGCCGAGCAGCTCGCACGCCGGGGTGCTCTGCCCCGAGAACGCCGCTTCGACCTGCAGATCGGCGGGTGCGTCCTCGAGCTGCTTGAGCAACCAGGACACCCGCCGGCCCGCGGTGCCCTCGTTCGGTGCGTCCAGCGTGGTCCGGCAACGCACCTTGTTGACGCGCAGATCGGCGCACACCGTCAGATCGCCCGCGGTATCGGGGATCTGGAATACCGCCTCGAAGCTGCCGTCGGCCGCCAGCCGCTCGGCCACCGCGGCATTGCGCGCGACGGGATCGGTGCGATGCCGCCGGGGCAGTACATGTTTGACGGTGACGCCGAGTTCGGCGGTCAAGCGCAGCGCCAGATGGCGGGAGAGCGAAACCCAGGTGTCGGCGACCGCGAGCGCCTTCTGATCACCCCCGCGCAGCGTGCCCGCGGTGACGGCGTCGCGCACGGCAACCCAGTGCCGTCCCATGTCCACGAACTCCACCGCGCCGGACCGGGGATGATCGAGGTAGCGCAGGAACTCCCCGAGCATCCACGCCTGCAGCGGATCCTCGATACCGCCGTGTGCCTGCAGCATGCGCGCCTCGTGCGCCACCTCCGCCCAGGACAGATGGCGCAGCGCGACCTTGGTCAGCTTGCGGCGGTCCACCTGGACCGGCAGTTCGCCCGCGCTCGCGGGTACATCGTTGGACAGGCTGACCACCACGTCGTACTTCTGCCTGCGCGCGATATCGAGATAGTTCTCGAGCTGCTCGCGCCGGAGCTTGCCGTTGCCGGTCTTGACCTCGAGCAGGCCCGTCCACATGCGACTGCCCCGGGACACCTTGAGCACCGCGTCGGGGATGACCTTCGATTCGCCCCTGGTGTACTGAACCTCGACATAGCCCTCGAAAGAGCCTGCCGGAGCGCCGATTCGAGCACAGACCGCGCGGGCGAAAGGACGCACCGCCTGCATGGTGGCGATCAGCGCGGAGGTAGCGCGTCCCTCCTGCTCCTCGCCCGCGCCGACGCCGACGACCGAGAACAGCCGGGCGGGCTGCCAGGATTCGAGCTCGGCGAACTTGAACTCGATCGGCTTGACCTTCTTCGGGGGCTGCTTGGCGGTGCGCACACCGCGCGGCTTCGCGGCGGGTCGAGCACTCGGCTGCTCCGGCTGCCTCGCAACGGGTTCCGCGGCGATCGTGTCACCGGCCTCGACCACGGCCGACTTGATCAGGTTCGCGGTGTCGCCGGAGACCTCGGCCTGCTCCTCGCCCTCGTCGTCCACGGTGACGCCGAAATCCGTTGCCAGTCCGGCGAGCCCGGAGTCCCAGCCCTGTCCGACGGCGCGGATCTTCCAGGCCCCGTCGCGGCGGTACACCTCACCGAAGAGAAAGGCCGACTCGACGGTGGCATCGGCCGTGGCGTACTCGGCCAGCGAATCGCCCGCCGCGTCCACTACCCGCAGGGCGAGCTTGCCCAGATCTCCGAAGGTTCCGGTGGTCAGGCTGCCGACCAGGGCGACGGTGTGCACCTTGTCGGGCACCTCGGAGAGATCGATGGAGATCCTGGCCTGTGCGCCCTCCTCGGTGGCGCTGCGACCCAGGAATCGCACGGAGCCGTCCGGGGATTCGGGCTGGTTGTAGAAGACGAAATCCTCGTCCGACCCGACCGTGCGATCGGCTCCCAGCAGCAGCGCGGAGGCGTCGACCTCGATTTCCGACTCGGTCCAGCCCAGGACGACGTCGATGCGGAGCGCATCGTCCGGCAGCGGCAGATTCTGACCCTTGACCAACATCGACGTCACAGCGCTCGCCCTCCCGGCAATTCGGTACTCGGAACCGCAGGCAATGACGAACCGACCGGTTCCCGTACCGCCCCCGATTGTCTGTGCCACGCGCGAGCGCGGCACCGCACTGTTCTTCGACGCCCGCCGTCCGCGTGTTACACGCGTCACATCCGGTCCGGTTCGCGCACAAGGGATTCGGGCAAAACGGGCCGGGATGGGTGTGCCTGCGGCGAGCGTTCCGCCGGGGCGGCCTCAGAAGCTGAAGCGTTTGCGGCGGGGTTTGGGTGGGGTGGGGAGGGGCTGGAGGCGTGGGGGGTGGGCGGCGGCGGGGTCGAGGGTCAGGATGTCGGCCACGCGGTGGGGGAGGTTCAGGTGGCGGCGGAGGTGGGGCCAGGCGGGGGTCAGGAGGTCCACCAGGGCGGGGGAGTCCAGGTCGAGGGCGCAGGTGGCGCGCATCAGGGCGTGGGGATTGATGTTCTCGTGGCGGGCGCAGGCGGTCACCAGGGCGGGGAGGCGGTCGTGGGGAGCGCAGGTCAGGACCTGGGCGAGAATCGCGGCGCCGCTGGTGGATTGGGAGCGTTCGGCCATGCAGCCGGCGACGTAGTCGATGTCGGCGGCGATCGCTGCGTTGAGGATCTCGAAGTGCTCCTCGATGACCAGGCGGTCGTCTACGGCGGCGCGCAGTATGCCCGCCACCTCCGCCTTGCTCCACAGGCCGTCGGTGCGATTGCGGTTGAACACGTTGAGCCGCAAGCCGAATCGGTTCGCGGTGGCAGCCGGTGTGGCGGGCGAGGCATCGAGCGTCGTTACCGCCTCCAGGGCCTCGGGCAGGCCGAGGCAGCCGCGCAGCCGGCGCCAGGCGGGCTTGAGGGCGGCGACGAGCTCCTCGGGTTCGGCCTTGACCAGGGTGACGGCCTTCATGAGTTCGAAGGCGTCCACGGCCTGGTACTTGGCGCATTCGGCGACGAGCCGGGGCAGCTGATCGTCGGGGGCGCACGCCAGGATCTGTTCCAGCACATAGCGATCGCGGCTGTTGCAGGAGACGTTCACCAGGAGCTGGGCGACGATCGCCAGGTGCGAGTGCATGGCCGAGCGCAGCAGCTGGCTCGACCCGGTGTGCACCGCCGGATCGCTGATCTCGGCGCGAATGGTCTCGTACACCAGGAAACGGTCGGGCGAGGCGATGGCGTGCTCACGCAGCGCGCGATGGCGCCGCACCTGGTCCAGGATCCGGTTGCGCTCCTCGGTCTCCCCGGTGGCCCAGTCCTTCTTCAGTTGCGGCCATACGACTTTGGCATCGCTCGCGGACAGCGACCCGTTCTCCAGCCGCCGGAACGAGGACTCCACGACCACCGCGCTGATGTCGAACCCGAGCTGCTCGGCGACCCGCGTCGCGCGCGCGTGCCCGCGCGCGTCGGCCAGTACGTAGTCGGTCAGCGTCTTCTCGAAGGTGTTCAGCACCACCGTGTGATGGTCGATGGCGGCCAGCGCCGCGGCCACCTCCGGGTTGTCGATCGCCAGCGTCACGGCCCGGCGCGCCACGGCCTGCTCGATGAACCAGTCCGGGCCCAGGGTCGGATCGGTGATCACCCGCACCAGCTGCCCGTCGTCCAGCAGCGCGGGTTCGACGGTGCGCAAATGCTGTTGGTAGCACCACTGCCGGACGTCGTGCACGCTGCGCAGCGTCGCGGGCACCGCCAGCCCGGCCCGGCGGTGCGCGACGATATCGCGGCCGAGGCGCGGATAGGTCTCGGCGTCCGCTTCCACGTAACTGTCGGGGTTGATGGCATGGCGGCCCGCGGGCAGCGGCGTATCCCACCCGACCACCGTGCTGATCGCCGGCGCCTCCGGTGAATACTCGGGCCCGGTCGAGAACGTCAACTCCCGCAGCAGATGTCGCGGCAGCACCCCGTACAGCGCCTTCAGCATCGTCACCGAGTCGCGCACCTGCTCGACGTGCAGCGCGATCGGCGGCCCCTGCCCGGCCAGCAGCGCGAGCACCGCCCCGACCAGCACCGGCAGCCACGGCTGCTCCTGCGATGCCGCCGCGGCGCCCTCGAACAACGTCTCGTCCGGCTCCGCCGCGGCCGCGGGCCAATGCTCGGTCGGCGACACCCCGTCCTGCAGCGAGGTGACCAGCGCCCCGGATTCGAAGAGCCGCAACGCCACACCGCCGTCGAACGCTCCGCGCTCACCCGCGACCAGGTGCGTCACGCACGTCCCCGGCCGCACCTCGGAGGGCGTCTTGAGCCCGGCGACCGCGATCCCGCGCGCGAGGGTGAACTCCAGCACGAATCCCGGCGCGTTCTCGACCGGCGACACCAGTTGGCCGAGCTCGCGAACCGTGGATCCCAGTGCCGCGGGCCAGTTCCCGGACCGCGCGACCACCCCGACCCCCGCGCCCGAGGACTCCAGGTTCACCAGGGCCCAGCCGCACACCAGTTGCGCGTAACCCGTCATGCGCGGATCCGCAGGTCGTCGATCATGTCGAGCATGTATACCACCGGGTCGGCCGCTCCGTAGGGCTTGAAGACGGGATAGGTTCCGTCGCTTCGCTTTCCGCAGCCCACCGCCGACACCGGGAAATACATGTTCCACGGGAAGTGAATGCTCAAGGCCGAATCCACGGCCGGGAACAGTCGCCGCACCAACCCGCGCGTGATCTCGGCCCGATGGGTGATCTGGGCCGGGTCATAGGAGTTGCCCGCGCCGTTGGCGCTGATCGGGCTGTCCGCCCAATCGGCGGGCGGTGCGACCATGTTGATCTCCGGCAGCGGAATCAGCGACAGCAGATCGGTTTTGGCGATGATCGTGGACACGTGCACGCGCGGCGGTTCGATCTGCCGGTCGATGGGGAACGAGTTCGCCGCCCGCCACAGCTTGGCTATCTGATCGATCATCAGGGTCGTGCGCCCGACGGTCTGCGAATGCTCCACCGCGTTGGTCAGACTCTCCTGATCCTCGTCGCCGGCGTGCTCGCGCATGAGCGCCAGGTACTGCTTGTTGAGCGTGGACGGCACCACGAACCACAGGAAGTCCGCCACCGTGAGATGCGGGCTCACCCGCGCCGCCACCGCGCCGTCGGCGATGTCCTCACCCGCGACGTCGATGAACGCCAGGTTCACCGCCCGCGCCGAGTGCAGCGAATACGCCGTCACCAGAATGGGTTTGCGCTGTTCGAGCCCGGCCCACACGTGGCCCTGGGTCTGCCGCTGGGTCTGCACCGTGATGCCGTCCGAGCGCTGGGTCATGTCCATGGTCATGCGCCGCGGCCCGGTGGCGTCGAGCGCGCGCCGGTCCAGCAGCCGCGCCTCGAGCTGGGTCCACAGGCTCGCGGATTTGGGCGAGACGATGAACGAGTACCGGCTCGCGAGGTTCGGATCGTTCATCATCGAGTGGATCATCGACACGATGAGATGGCTTTTCGACGAGGCGGATTCGCCCACGAAGCCGATCACCTTCGTCGGGTGGTCCAGGGTCACCGGATCGAGTTCGCACCCGCGCGGGCAGCGCAGATTCAGCTTGTCGAAATAGGTTTCGATCTGCTTGGCGTGCCCGCTGTTGCGCTGGCGGATCACGGTGTACCAGCGATTGTGCTCGCGGTCGTACTTGAACTCGGTGAGACAGTTCAGGCACACGGTTCGCATCGGCCGCACCTCAGCTCAGCACGGCGATGGTGAGCAGCACGATCGTGCAGCCGAAGGCGACCGCGCCGACGCGGAACGCGCGGCGCAGCCAGGTGGAGGCCCGGGAGCCGGGATACACGTAGAGCTGCCACCCGGCGCCGGTCGGTCGATTCACTGCTCAGCCTCCCACGAAGTTCACGACCTGCACGCACACCCAGGTGAGCAGGATGAAAGCCAGTCCGCCCGTGAGGATTCCCACGGTGACGGCGGTGGCCAGCACGCCGCCGATGATGCGAAAGTCGTCGCGATGCAGCCCGGCGAGAATCCGCTGGCGGGATTCGATCATCGGCGCGGTCAGGAATTGCCAGGTGGTGTGCGTCGGCAGCGCGGGGGCCGGCGGCTCGGGGTCGAGATGGCCGGTGTCGCCGGGCGTCAGCAGGGTGGTCTGCATGCGTTTGGTGGTCTCGAGCTCGGGCGGGGGATTGCGGACCGGGTGCATGGCCCGGTCTATCGCCTGCCGGAACAGGTGCTGGAACTCGGCCGCCGAGCGATGCCGCAGCGCTGGGTCCAGCGAGCGGGCGCGATCGAGTTCGAAGCGCAGATCGGTGGGCAGGGGCTCACCGCCGTAGGCGAATTCGAGGGCCTCGGCGCACACCACGGCGAAGGAGTAGACATCGCTGAGGTGGGTGATCTCGCCGTGGTGCAGGTATTCCGGGGCCGCGTAGGGCTGGGTGCCCAGGGCCCGCTGATCGTGGGTGAGTCTGCGCATGGTGGCGCGCATCTCGATGGCGATGCCGAAGTCGGCGAGCTTGGCCGGGCCGTCGCGGCAGATCATGATGTTCTCGGGTTTGATGTCGCGGTGCACGACGTGTTTGGCGTGCGCGTAGACCAGGCCCTCGAGTGCGTCGGTGAGAATGCGGAAGAGCGCGGGCAGGGAAGTGTTCTGCTGGTCCCGCAAATACTGGCGCAGGTTTCTGCCGTGGATGAATTCCATGACCAGGAACGGGTAGCGTCTGCCGTTCTCGGTGAAGATGCCGGAATCGTGGACTATCACGATATTGCGGCAGTTCATCTGCGCGGCGATATGGGCTTCCTGTTCGAAGCGCTGCCGCTGTATTCGCTCATCTCGTTCGAGCGGCGGCAGACTCCCGGAATCGAGCACCTTGACCGCGACCTGGCGGCGCAACTGTCTGTCCCACGCTCCCCAGACCTCGGCCATTCCCCCTCGGCCGACGAGTTCGCGGAGCTCGTAACGGTTATTGATGAGCCTCAAGCGCGTGCGATCCCTCCACCCCGGATGGTTCGCCGGCCGGCCTCCTTGGACGGCTTGTCGGACGAACCAGAATCACCGCCGAGTGTACGCGGGCGTCAGAACGGCCGCCCCGATATTTTCTTCCGCCCCAAGTCATCTGACGGCCATTCAGCGACGATTGAAACCGTCTGTTTGGTTGGTCGCGTCATCGTCCCCGCGGGTGCCTCGAACGTCGTTCGGCGCGGTTCGGGCCTGCGGTTTCTCCAGTGCTGCGGAATTTCCTGCGCCGCCCTTGTCCGGCACGGCGGTGTATCGCGGCCGCCAATGGGCTTGCGCCACCGCGGCAATGGCGACCGCGGTGCCGCCGAGAATGGTGCCGCCCACCACATCGGTGAGCCAGTGCACCCCGAGGTATAGCCGCGTGAGGCACATGGTGATGACCAACACCACCCCCAATGCGACTGCGCCCCAGGCCCGCAACCGCCCCGGCCGGGTGCTCAGGTATGTCAGCAGCACCACGCCCACCAGCGCCGTGGTGGCCCCCGCGTGCCCCGAGGGAAACGACATGTTGGTCACGACCGTCATCCGGGTGTCGGCCGGCGGCCGCGACCGGTCGAGCACCTGCTTGAGCATCGCCCCCGCGAACGCCGCCCCCGCGACGGTGCCCCCGATCAAGACCGCCGCCCTCCAGTCCTTGGCTCGCCACCCCACGAATACAGCAACCGCTGCCGCGACGACGGTGGCCCGCCCCGGGTTCCCGAAGAACGTGAACTCCCGCGCGGTGGTACTCCACCCGTCACTCCGGTGCGCGACGAACCACTCCAAAACCCCCACGTCCCACCTGGTCAGCCATCCGCCCGCAACCACCTGTGCGGCGACAATGACGAAAAGCCCGACCCCCATGAGCACCCACCGCACTCGCAGAATGCCCCCCACGACCTTCTCGCCCCAACCGTGTCCCATGTAGCCCAACATTAACCCTCTCGCTGGCTCGTGCTCGCGGTCTCGCCCCACGGCCGGCACCCGGGTCCACACGATTTGCCCTGACCCCCAGGTCATGGTGTAACTTCATCCCCGCACTCGGACACCGAGCGCAAGGTTCGGGGCTATGGCGCAGCTGGTAGCGCACCACACTGGCAGTGTGGGGGTCAGGGGTTCGAGTCCCCTTAGCTCCACAGAAATAGCAGGGCGGGCCGGATCTGAGATCCGGCCCGCCCTGGCTTTTCCGTGCTGCCCCCGAACCTCCGTTTTGGCCATGTGTTTGATGGACGCGGCCTGCAGACTGCTCCGGCCGCAGTTTCGATCACTACCTACCTCTGTCGCAGGTTCGATTCTTCGGCGGGGCGCATCGAAAATGGGAACGGGGACCTCCTGCGGTTTTCGGGAGGGCAGTTGGTGATCGAAGCCAACTCCCGTTGGCTCGGTCCACGTCATCCAGGGCGAACCAAACAGGTCCCATCATCAACAGCACTTCCTGCTACAAGGAGTAGTTGGCCTTCAAAGAGCCAACTGAAGCGGGATGCCCCAAACCTACTGCCGGTTCACATCAGGATGGCGTGCGTCGGGCGTGCAGTCTGTGAGAAGGTCGTGGGCGATCATCGGTCAGATCCACGAGTTCATCCAGGGGTACTGCGTGCGCGTCAGTCGGGTCCGTATCAAGAACTTCCGAGGTATCTCCGCGGGACGAGTTGATTTCAACGGCAACGCGCTACTCGTTGGTGGCAACAGCGTAGGTAAGTCAACGGTGTGCGAGGCGCTCGATCTAGTCCTGGGTCCTGAGCGTATGTTCCGGCGGCCAGTTATCGATGAGTACGATTTTTTCGGCGCCGACTACCAGCCATGCGGTGACTCGACCCCTCAGGTCGAGATCGAGGTCGTCCTTGTTGATCTCAGCAACACTGCGCTGACCAGGTTTGGCAACTTCGTCCGGAAATGGTCGGTTGGAAAGCGTGACTTTGCCGACCAGAACCCCGATGCCGTCGACACTGCCGATGAACACCCTTGGTGCCTTCCGCTTGTATTCTTGGGACGGTTCGACGCGAGGGAGGACGACTTCGAGGGCAACACCTTCTTCGCCCACCCCGATCCGGTCATCGATGACCTGTCAAGCGCATCAACTGAGCTCGGCGAAGGTCGCCGTATCTTCAATCGCGATGACAAGCGCTACTGCGGGTACTTGTACCTGCGAACCAACCGCACGGGCACCCGGGCCATGAGCTTCCAACGGGGCTCGTTGCTCGACACCATCGTTCGCCTCGAGGATCAGGCCACCGGAGACCTGTGGGAACGCGCCCGTGCCGCTCTAGCCGACCTCGACCTGCGCGAGAAGTCCAAACTCGACGCAGTCCTGAACGAGGTGCAGACCCGCGTTGGCAAGTTCATGGCACTCGATGACCGAGGTGTGCATGTTCACCCGTCGGACCTGACACGTGAGTCAATCCGCGAAACCCTGCGAATGTTCGTCACAGCGTCGCCGGGCCACCACGCCGTGCCATTCAACCGCCTCAGCACCGGCTCTCTGAACCTGCTGGTCTTCGCGCTACTCACTTACATTGCTGAACTCAAGGGTGACCACGCGGTAATTTTCGCTATGGAAGAGCCAGAGATTGCGCTGCCGCCGCACGCGCAACGCCGTCTCGTCGACTTCGTGCGTGGCCGTATGGGGCAGGCCATCGTCACCTCTCATTCGCCGTACGTCATCGAGCGATTCGCACCCGAAAGCGTCTTGATGCTGTCACGGACAGATGAGGGTGTTCTCACCAGCGACCCATTTGATCTCGGTGCCTTGATGAAGCCGAAAAAGGTGCGGGAGGAACGCCGCCAGTTCGCCGAAGCCATCCTCGGTCGAGGAGTCCTGGTGGTGGAAGGCGGCACCGAGGCTTCTGTCATACCTGCGGTCGCCGATGTCATGGAGGCCGATCCGACCGTGACCTACACCCATCTCGACCTTGCTGGTGTCTCGGTCTACGACGCCAAGAGTGACGCTTCCGTCCCTACGCTAGGTCCCGTTTTCAAGGCACTCGGCAAGCGTTGCTATGGCCTTCACGACACCCCCAACAGCCCATTCCCAGCCGATGCTGCGCAGCAAGCCCAAGCGTTCGACATCTACATTCAGATACCCCACAAGAGCATTGAGAAGCTGCTTATGGACGAGATGCCGATTCGACCCAAGCGAGCCTTCCTTGCCACGGTTGCATCACGGTCGGACTACCCAACAGAATGTGGCTACCTCGACCCAGGCGACGATGACCAGGCTGCAGAACGACTGGCGGAGAAGGTCCTGCTCACCCGTAAGGGCGCGTACTACGGCTATGCCGCCCTGCTGGTTGCCGAGGCCGCGGACGTCAGCGAGCTGCCCAAGACCTACGTCGACTTCCTGCGAGCTATCGACGCGGACATTGCCATGAGCACAAATGCCGTTGCGGCGTCGAATACCCCGAGTGACGAGCAGGGCGCCGTGGCCGATCCCGTTGCGCAGTGAAAGCGATCGAACTCGATGAGCAGCGAAAGGCCATCCTCGCAGCTCCCGGCCACATTGTCATCGAGGGCGGACCTGGATGCGGCAAAACGACGATCGCGCTCCTCAAGGCAGCCAAGGACAGTACGGAACTTCATGCCGAGCAGCGCATCTTGTTCCTCAGTTTCTCTCGGGCAGCCGTCCGCCAGGTATCCGACCGTATGCAGAGCACCCTGAATCGCGAGCAGCGGTCGAGCCTCTCTGTAAGGACATTTCACTCGTTCTTTCTCGATCTCGTGCGTAGTCATGGCCGCCTTCTAACCGGCGCACAGGCGAGATTTATCACCCCAGAACGAGAAGCGCAGAGACGCGCGGACTTCGATGGAGATGCGGACGCCTGGGCAGTCGAGAAGCGGCGTCTCGCGGCCGAAGAGTCGCTGTATGTCTTCGACACACTCGCGCCGACTGTGGCGGAACTTTTCGAGCGCAGCGCGGACCTGCGCAATTTATACAGCACTCGCTACCCTGTGGTCATCGTCGATGAGTTCCAGGACACCAACACCGACCAGTGGCGAGTGGTTCGCGCGCTGAGCAAGAGAAGCACGATCATCTGCCTCGCAGACCCAGACCAACGGATCTTCGACCACATCGAGGGCGTCGACGAGCATCGCCTCGAGGAAGCGAAGAAGACACTTGAGCCAGAGACATTCGACCTGTCCTCGGACAACCACCGCAGTCCCAGCTCGGGAATTCTCGAGTACGCCAACGCAGTCCTACGCAACACCCCTATCTCGAAACCAACCAACGTCCATCCGGTGCGGTATCGCTACGAGAAACCGGAACAGGTGACTCATCGGGTTGTCCAACGCGTATTGGAAAGGCTCCGCGAACAGCTATCAGTCCCACCCACTCTCGCGGTTCTCACACGAGTGAACGCGTTCGCGGGCAGGATCTCCACAGCCCTGTCTCAAGACGAAGCCCTAAACGGCGATGATCTGAGGCCCATCGATCACATTTTATACTGGGATCCAGAGTTGGCAGCCGCTTCTGCTCTTGTCGTCGGCAGCATCCTCGAGTGGCCGACGCGCTCGGCCGAACAGGGCACAATCAGCACACTTCAGAGCCTCGCCGACTACTACCACGTCAAGGTCGGCCTCGGTACAGCTGGCGCACGGAGCAAAATAGCGACGCTCGAACGCGCCATACGCGCCATCCAGAGCGGAAAGAAACCCGTCTCAAAGACCGCGACATGGCTACTCCAATCAGCCGAGGCCGCACCGTCGTTCACCGGTCGATCAGTCACAGACTGGCAGATCGCACGAACCACCCTGCGGGGCAGTGCTGAACTCGATGAGGTCGCCACCAAGGCCCGCCTGATCCGACTCCTCAACGCGACTGACGCCGTAGCGTGGGCGCTATCAGACACGTGGAACGGCACATCCGGGTATCCCGGGGCCGTCGATTCCATACGGACGGCGCTGGCGACCGAAGCCCTCGACGTGCAACAACCCAGTGACTCAGCCGTACACCTCATGTCGATGCACAAGTCCAAAGGCAAGGAGTTCGATGCTGTCGTCATCGTCGAAGGTCGCCATGATGTGCCGCTCCTCGACTCTGATCCAGTGTCGAAGCAGCAGCAGGCCGACCGTCGACTTCTGCGAGTGGCTATCACTCGCGCCCGCCATCTCGTCGTACTCGTCCGACCAAGCGGCGCACTAGCCTTGACACCCCCACCACCATGAAACTGAATCGGCCTGGTGAGTCTGGAGACTCATCAGTGTGACAGCTCGGCGGGTTGCTGAGCGTAGTAGGCGGCTTCCATCTCGGCGGCGCGGCATATCGCCGCAGTACTAGTAGGGCCGCCGGCGGTTGAACCAGTCCACCCATTCGGCCGTGGCTAACTCGACCTGATCGACCGTGCGCCACGGGCACGGGTTTGATCAGGTCGGTTTTGAACGCTCGTTGATCATCTCGGCGAGGTGTTGCCATATGGCGAGCCGACCGTTCCGACCGAGGGCTGGATCCCGGCTTCGGCGAGCCGTTCGGTGACGGCGATGGAGATGTATTGGTCCGCGATCATGATGGTAAACAACATCTTTCACGTCCCAACCGTCCCGCTCACGAGTCCAGCGACGCCCCCGCGGTGGTGCCTCGGTCCGTAGGGGCGTCGTCGAAAATCAGCGCTAGATCTGGCTCGATTTGGCACCATCCTGGCTGTCGTCGTCCGTTTTTAACGAGACGTTCCAGTTGTCGTTGCTGTCGCCATTAGGCCCCGGCTCCTCAATGAGCGTGTCCACTTCATCACCTCCCTTCGATCCTGTTCCGCACGTTGGGCTCTCGCGGCTCCCAGCGTTCTCGGCGAGCCGGGCGAAGACCGCGCTTGCGGACACACCCGCCCCGATGGTCGGGTTCTCGCGACTGAGGGCTTGCTCGGCGAGCCGGGCGAAAACCACGCTGGCAGGCAGGCGCATCGCATCGAACTCGTGGACAGGGATCAAGGAGGGATCGCGCAGCAGGTGAAGCAACATGTGTTCCACGCCCATCCTGTTGGCGCTCTCGGCCTCGGCGATCTCCAACCCGCCACTGATGGCGGCCCACACCCTGTGTCCGCATTGCATTTCGGATTGCGGCCGACGTGCGGGGGCGACGAGTGCCTCGCCTGTGCGGGGGATTTCGTTCTGGCGTTTCTCCCGGTCGCCCGGCAGCTCGGTCGCATTCACGGCGACACACCTCGCACGGTCCCGAGATTCCGGTGCTTGGTCCAACCGGACCGGCGAAACGCCAAGTCGCCGCGGTCGGTCGACCGGTACCTCGCCGGACCTTGATTGGTGTGGGATACGAGACCGTCGCGGGTCAACCGCGCGAGCGCGCGGCGGATCGTCGACTCGCCGATCTCGATCGTGGCGCGAAGCTCGTTCACGGTACGAGAGGCAGGCACGTCGAGGTCGGTGAGCTCGGCCAAGATCTCAGCCTCATACGGCGTCAGAGTCATTGGTCACCTGCGCATTTCGGGAAGGCGGGCGCGATCGAGTTCGGCCTCGATTCTGGCCATGATCGCCGCGACGCCGAACTCGTCGTTGCGGCGCGGGCCTCGATCGAATTGGGTCGCGGCGCCGAGCACCAGCGCGACGACCGCGAGCAAGAGGATGATTTCCATGTCGGGTGTTCCTCCAATTCCCTTACGACGGATGGAGAGCACCCGACGCCGGGGGTTCACCCGGCGTCGAGGCCAATTTCAGCCTCATCCATTCGCCTCTCTCATCCCACCCACGGAGCTACGACGCTGGTCGTACGCTTCTCCTACGAACCGTTGCGAGGGGGAGCGATGATCGTCGAGAAGTGGACAGCTACCGAGGTCAAGGCGTTGCGCGAGGCGGCGTTGCGTATGACGCAGGAAGAACTCGCCGCGGTCATCGGCTTCGATCTGTCCACCATTCAGAAGTGGGAACAGCGGGCCACCAGCGAGCGGCCGGTCGTGCGGCGTTCGGCCGAGGCGCTCGACACGATGCTCGAGGGCTTGAATGCCGCTCAACTCGACCGGTTCACCGCCGCGCTTGTCCCTGCACGATCGCAAAGTGGACGGCATCCTGGACTCAATGGAACCGAATCCTCCAATCCGGCAACGGGTACGCCGGACTCGTTCGGTGTGTACGCATGGGAGGTCGACGACAACGTGAGACGCCGCGAATTCGGACAGTTGGCCTCGCTCGGCGCGGTGGTCCTGCTTGCTGGTGAACAGGATCGTCTCGACACGGGAGACGTGCGCCGTCTGCTCGCCGGTGTCGACGCGCTGGAACGTGAAGACCAACAATCGGGTGGCGCAGCTCTGGTCGACTTCGCCGTGAAGCAGCTTGCACTCGCCAAGAACAAGCTCGATACCTGCGCCTACGATGACGCGACAGGGGACGCATTCGCCAGCGCGACAGGACATCTCGCCGTCCTGACCGGCTGGCTCGCGTACGACGCCGACCGGCACCCGCTCGCACGCCGGCTGTACGCCGATGCGATGGCGCTTGGTACGGAAGCCAACGATCCCGATCTCATTGCTCACGCCTGCCTGAACGGAGCAAATCAATCCATCGCCCTGAGCAGGGCCGGCGCGGGAAGCCCGCACCATGCGCTCAAGCTCATTCGCCGGGCGCGTGATCTCATGCGCGGGCGTCCGCCGGGCCGTATTCATGCACTCGTCGCCGTGCGTGAGGCGCAAGCCTACGGCGTGATCGGCGACCGGCTGGCTTTCGGTCGCGCCCTCGCAACGGCATGGCGCGAAATGGACAGTGCCGCACACTACGAACCTATCGACGAGTGCCCACACTGGTTGCGGTTCGTGACGCACTCAGAGATTGCGGGACACGAGGCCCGCGGGTATGGAGACATGGGCGAGATCTCACGGTCGGTTGAGCTCTACGGTGCCGCGTCCCATAAGGAAGCGAGCACACGCAATGCGATTCATCTCAGTGCGTGGTCGGCCGCAGCGCGGGCGCAGATCGGTGACATCGGCGGCGCGGTTGATGAGGGATTGCCGGTCCTGGCGAGCCTTGCATCCGTGTCGTCCACGCGAACCCTGAAGGTTCTCGAACCCGTCCGATCGGCAGTCGACGGGCTCGCGCTCGGTGACGAGTTCCGCGGCCGGTTCGACTCTCTCACAAAGGCAATCGCATCGTGAACACACCACTTGCCGGGCTGACATTCGAACACTGCTCGGCCACGAGGGCACGCGAAATCCGAGAGGTCGTCGAGGATATCTACCGCCGGTCGTACGTTGACGCCATCGCATCGGGCGACTCGTTCGAATCACCAGCCGAATTCATGCGCAGGTTCGAGGCCTATACCGACCCCGACCGCGGCAGCGGGTTCGAACTGGTCCTCGCACATGTCAACGGTGCGCCCGCTGGCCAGACCTGGGGCTGGCCACTCGGAGTAAATGCGCGGTGGTGGTCGGGGCTCGTGCTCGACGAGGGTGACCACGACGAGTTCATCGCCGAGGACGGAACACGAACCTTCGCCCTCAGCGAGATCATGGTGTGCGCGGAGTACACCGGCCATGGACTCGCTCGCGCGCTACACGACAAACTGCTCGCTGCGCGGTCGGAGCGCCGTGCGACGCTGCTCGTCCAGCCGGCCAACGAGCGCGCCTACAAGGCATATCGCAAGTGGGGGTGGCGGAAGGTCGGTGCTCTGCGCCCGAGTTGGCCTGATGCGCCGCATTTCGACGTGCTCATTCGCGAGCTGTAGCCGCATTCGTTCGTTCCGGAGGCAGCGGAGTTCCTCGGGATGTGGATGTCCGACTAATCCTGCCGGGGGAGATGGTTCATGACCCGCTCACGCAACGCCTCATACCGCCGTCGCGTGCTGTCGTAAGACAGGCAGTACTCGCGAGTCGAGGCGAATTCCTTCGTTTTCGGCCTTGGATCGGAAAACCGGGTACCCGCGGGGAACTGCGTTCGCGTCAGGTCGACGAACCTGCCGGCGACGCTATTGAAATAGTGCGAAACCTGCTCGCCACCGGGCAATGTCGCAGTTGTGTGGAGGATCTCTCCGCCGAGGTCGTCCTGAACCACGCAGGCGGTGACCGCGCACTGGCCCTTCGCGCGATTGACCTCGGACCAGCCGGACCCGGCGGCCGTGTCAGCCGACCATGACTGCTCTACAGCGTTTCTCAGGGCTTCGAGGGATGCCGCTCCCATGCCCGAAACCGTAGCGCGGTCGAACCGTGGCGACGAAAGGCATTGGAGAATTTTTGGTTACAGACGCGCCCACCGCACACATCGTTGGTGCCGGACGCCCCGACACGCGTAATATGTCCCGCAATAGAGCAATTGTGCGAGGAGGCGAGTGATGGGCGCGTTGACACAGGGACCCAGTCGCGTCACCCGGGTGACGCTCACGTCGGAGCAGATCGCCGAGCGCCGTCGCGAAGCCGAGAAGATCCTGAAGCGGAAACTCGCGCGTGCCGCTTCGGTTCTCAAAACAGCCAAGTAGGGCGGCGGGCAGCGCCACTGCCCGAACGAACCGCTGCGCGACATCGAATGTGCCCGGCCCTCCCGCGACTGCGGGCGCTGAGAGGAGCGCAAGTGCGGGCGGGGAGAACACCAACTGATTGCGTCCGCGTGGACGGCAATCAGTCGGCCTACACCTACCTCTGACCCCGCGGAATCAGTTCATCTTCCCCTGCATCGGAATATAGATCTCCGCCGCTTCCACGAATCCGCCGCCGATTCGCACCGCCAGCGCGAGAGCCTCGTCGGTCTTGCGCAGCGCGGTGCGGAGGTAATCGTCGCCGTCCTCCTCCTCGGCGAGCAGCTCGTCGGAATTGCGCGCCAGCCAGTGGCGGGTCAGCTTCACCGCGGCGGGGCTGACGTAGCCGCCGACCTCGTAGTTCGCCGGAATCGTGTAGTTGGCTTGCCATTCGAGTGACGGGAATTCCGACTGCAGCATGCCGAGCAACGCCGAGTTGTCGACCAGGCCGGAGTAGCCGTCCAATTCGGCGGTGCGCTCGAGCAGCGTCGGCCACGCCTTTCCGCGCTGAATCCAGCCGGGCAGGATGTACGAGAGAAACTCGACCAGCACGAATTGCAGGTTCCCGACCAGGATGTCGCCCGGATCGGCGCGCTCGCCGTCCGGCTTGACGAACGGCTGCCCGGACCGCAGTGCGCGAACAGCGTTGCGCAGCAGCACGATATGGCCGCCGACCTCGTCGGCGAGGTGGTGATCCGCGGGCAGTGTGCCCTCCGTATCGGGCCGCACGCGGCCGGGCAGCCGCCGGTCGAGCAGCGACAGCTGATGCGTCGCGAGCTGATCCACCTGATCAACCGTGCACCGGTTGTACTGCAGCACCGCCTCGGCGACATCCTCCGGCGCCTGCGCGGTAATGAAATAGGGGCGGCCCCACACGTACAGGTGCGGGTCGAAGCCGTCATCCCCGCCGAGCGCCTGCATAGCGCCCAATCCCCACCCGTTCGCCCGGAATCGGACCTTCGCCTGTTCCACCCCGAACCTGATCAGATCATCCAGATCGCGTTCATCCCCGTACCGTTCCTATTCGGTGAGCGATGGTGAGTGTCGCTCGGTGGCGGTCCGAACGGTCTTGACCGCCGACGCAGGCTGCTGACCGCCGGACCCGTCCGGCCGCCCGTAGGGGCCGGGGGTGGGACAGTGCTTTGTCTGCGTCACGCGTACCCGAGGTGAGGCTCCCGCCAGGCTCGAGGGTTGACCCGCCACGCTCCTCCGTGCGTGAGGGGGACCACTCGAGTGACGCGAGAGTTTGAGCCCGAGTCCACGTCGACCGATCGCCACCGCCGCCCCGTGATGAGCGGTGACGGTGGGACCGGAAGTCTGTGATTGTTCCTGCAAGAGCGTGCGCCAGTGCTTGGCACCGGCCTTGCTGGTGTACGCGGGATCGACCGCCACCACCGCGACACCACGCTGGGTGCCCATGCCGCACAAGCGGTCCCGGAACCGGGCGGTGGGGATTCCCGCGACCGTGCGGCGAAAGCGTTTACCGCGTGTGCCGCGTCCCAGGGTTTCGCGGCCGGTGGCGCGCGCGTCGGCGAAGTCGAGGTTCTCGATCACGACCGCCGAGCACCCGGCGACCTCGGCCTGATCCAGCACGGTGGTGAGCGCGGCGCGCAGGTGCCCGTCCCGTCGTGAAGACGAAACCCCTTGTCCGGCCAGGGCGATGGTGGCCGGTGCGCCGATCGGGTTACCGCAGCGATCGAGCACGCAGGTGGCCAGGTGCCCGTCGTTCAGGTCCACCGCCAGCACGCGCCCGGACCGGAGCGTATCGAGCGGCACGGGCGGGGCCGATTCCATGGCCCAGGACGCATCCAGGTACCAGCGATCGCGTACCGGGTCGTGCACGATGTCGTAGCGGACAGCGCGATGGTGCGCGATCCGGTCGTGCCATTGCGCGCGCCGGTGAGCAAACGCGACGGGAGTCGCGATCACCAGGTGCGTGCCGAGTCGATCGGCCAGCGCGGCAGGAACTTTGATCCGTAGCTGCCCGGTGCCGGGTGTGACACGCAGGGTTTCGTTGCCTCCGGCTTTGCCGGTTTCCCCGTCCGCGGTCAAGAACATACGGGCCGCGTCCCACTCGCGCCGCCACTGGATTTCGGACCGGCCCGCCTCCTCGAGGTGGTTGCGGGTGCGCCACAACCGTTTCCCGCCCGCCACGATCACCGGACGCCCCGCCGTCCAGGCCGCACGTGCGTGGCGGGCGCGGTCGCGCAGGCTCGTGAGGCGGCGGGTCTTGGCGAAACGTTCGGCCGCGTCCCGGTAGCCGGTGATCTTCCCGTCGCGTTGCCTCGGCGCGAGTGCGCATCGGGCCTCGAGGATCGCGATCGCCGTGTCCAGCTCGCGCACATGCGCGTCGAGTGCGCGCATCCCCGACCGGTATTGATCCTCGACCGTGCGAGTGATCGCTCCGGCCCACCGCGAGGAGGTCTCGGCGGTGAGCGCCCGTTTGCGTTCGGTCCGGTACGCGCTCTGACCCTCGCGATCCAAGGGGCCACGGGTGATGCGTGCGGCGAGCTCGCGGCGATACAGTCCGCCGGTGAAATCACCGATCTCGCACAGGGTTCGAGCCTCGGCCGGAGTGAGATGCAGACGAGTACGGATACGCACCCCCGAGGGTGCGGCCACGACGAACGGTACCCGGAACCGTCTCTTGCTCCTGCCCAATCTCGCACCTCCCTCACTCGACCACCCCGGCACCAGCAAGGATAGGGAATCGAACGTGTGTTCATATGGTTTTCGGTGAACCGGGCGATCCCGCGAGATGATCGCGCGCGCCGCGGCCACCGAACGACACGCACCCCCCAAGAACGTGGTGAACACGTACTCACGCAAACGCACATTCGCTCACGAACACACACGATTCACCGAAACAGCTGAACACCCCATGCGGCCCGCCAGTGCATACGCGCCGGCGACGTCGAAGGGAGCTGGACCGCGTTCGTCCAGCAGTTCCAGATAGCGGGCGACCAGTCTGGAAAGGCACTTCGTAGGTGCGCTTATCTCATGTGCCGTCGCGGGCGGCGGTGAGGTTCGAGGATCTGACTCACGAAGCTGGCGTCCGAGCCGGAGCCGGTGCGCGGGCTCAGCGCGCTGGTCGCCACCGTGTCCACGCCGATCGCGGCACCGGTTGTACTGCAACACGTCTCGGCGACATTCTCAGGAGACCGGTTGCACAGCGGAAGCCCGGCCCCGATCAACCCGTCACACGATGCCCCGGTCGACCAGGTCGGCCAAGCCCTCCTCGTCGATGCCCAGCAACTCCGCGTAGACCTCGGCGTTGTGGCTGCCCGGACGACGCGGTCCGCCCCAGCGCACCTCGCCCGGAGTATCACTGAACAGCGGTAGCGGCCGGACGCCCTTGACCGGGCGCGCGGCGTTCTCGTCGTCGTGGTCGACGAACAGGCCCCGCGCGAGGAACTGCGGTTCCCGCATGACCTCCGCGACCGTGTTCACGCCGCCGACCACCACGTCGTGGTCGTCGCACAGCTTCATCAGCGCGTCGGCATCGAACCCGCGTGCCCAGGTCGCGATGATGTCGTCGAGTTCGTCCTGGTTGTCACCACGCGCCGTATGGGTGTCGAACCGCGAATCCTTCGCCAGCTCCGGCATTCCCATGGCCTCGCACAGCCGTCCGAAGACGGTGTCCTGATTGGCGGCGATCAGGACCCAGAGGTCGTCGGCGCTGCGGTAGAGGTTCGACGGCGCGACCCGATCGAGTCGGGTGCCCGACGGCCGGCGCACGTGGCCGGTCTGGTCATAGTCGGGGACGGTGGACTCGAGGACCGACATGCTCGCCTCGGTCAGTGCGGCATCCACCACCTGTCCGCGCCCGGTGCGCCCGCGCGCCAGCAGTGCGGCGAGGATGCCCTGGTAGGCGACCATGCCCGCCAGCGAATCACCGAGCGACAACGCGATGCGCGGCGGCGCCTGACCCGGATAGCCGTTGACGTACCGCAATCCGCTCATGGCTTCGGCGACCGACGCGTAACCCGGCTGGGACGCGCGCGGACCGGTCTGGCCGTAGCCGGAGACGCGCGCGAGCACGAGGCCCGGATTGAGTTCGCTGAGAACGTCATAGCCCAGCCCCCAGCGCTCGAGGGTGCCCGGCCGGAAGCTCTCGATCAGGACGTCCGCGCCCTTGATCAGTTCGAGCGCGAAGTCCCTGCCTTCCGGGTTGCGCAGGTCGAGCGTGATGCAGCGTTTGTTGCGGGCGTGGACGGTCCAGAAGAATTGGTGCCCTCCCGAGGCCTGCCCCCACTCGCGCAGCGGGTCCGGCCGGTCCGGCGCCTCGATCTTGATGACGTCCGCGCCCATGTCGGCCAGCAGTCGGCCCGCGTACGGACCGGCGATCAGCGTGCCCAGTTCGATGACCCGGAACCCCTCGAGCGGTCCCATCAGAACATCATCTGCACGGTCTTTTCCTCGGTGTAAGCCTCGATGCCCTGCGGGCCGAGCTCACGTCCGAGGCCGCTGCCCGCGCGACCGCCCCAGGGGGTGGTCATGTCGGGGATGCCGAAGGCGTTGATCCAGACGTTGCCGACCTCGAGTTCGCGTGCCGCGCGCTGGGCGGTGTGCAGGCTCTCGGTGTAGACGATCGCGTTGAGGCCGTAGTGGGTGTCGTTGGCCAGCGCGAGCGCCTCGTCCGTGGTCGAGAACGGGATGACCGTCGCCACCGGTCCGAAGATCTCTTCGCGGGCAATGCGCTGGTGCTGCGCGCCGCGGTAGACGGTCGGCTCGACGAACCAGCCGTCCCGGTCCGCTCGCCTGCCACCGGTGACGAGGGTGGCGCCGTCGGCCTTCGCGCCGTCGAGGTAGCCGGTGATCTTGGTGAGCGCTGCCTCGTTGATGACCGGTCCCATCGTGACACCGTCGGCGAACGGGTCACCCAGGACGATGCCCTTCGCGTGCGCCGCGAGCCGCTCGCACACTTCGTCGACGAGCGAATCGTGCACGTAGACACGGGTTCCCGCCGCACACACCTGGCCCTGGTGCAGGAAGTTCCCGACCGCCACGAACGGCATGGCGCCGTCGAGGTCGGCGTCCGGGAAGACGATCTGGGGGTTCTTGCCGCCTAATTCGAGTGTGACCCTGCGGAATTGGGCGCCGGCCGGACCCCGCGCGTGGAGGGACAGCAGGGCACCGACTTCCGGGCTTCCGGTGAAGGTCAGTTTGTCCAGGCCCGGATGATTCGCCAGGGCGGCCCCGGTGGTTTCGCCCTCGCCGGTGACGACATTGAACACGCCGGCCGGGACTCCGGCCCGCTCCAGCAGTTCGGCCAGGCGCAGGATCGACAGCGCGGCGTCCTCCGGCGGCTTGATCACGACGCTGTTGCCGGCCGCGAGCGCGGGCGCGATCTTCCAGCCCGCGACCACGATCGGGTTGTTCCACGGTGTGATCGCGCCGACGACCCCGAGCGGTTCGCGCAGTGTGTAGTTGAGGCGATGGCGACCGGCATAGTCGGGCAGTTCAACGGTGGAGCCGTACAGCTTGTCCGCGAAACCGGCGTAGTAGCGGAAGGTCGCGAGGGCGGCGGGGATGTCGCCGTACAGCCCGTCGCGGTAGAGCTTGCCGACCTCGAGCGTCTCGAGCGCGGTCAGGTACTCGGCGTCGGCGGCGATGAGATCGGCTGCGGCGAACAGGATCCGGCCGCGCTCGGTGCCACCCATCGCCCGCCAGCCGGAGGTCTCGTACGCGTGCCGCGCGGCCCGGACAGCGGCGTCGACGTCGGCCGCGGAGGCGTGCGCGATCTCGGTGATTGCGGCGTCGTCCACCGGGTTTCGCGAGGTGTAGGTGGCTCCGCCGCTCGCGGGTCGCCATTCGCCGCCGATCCACAGGTCACGGGGTGGGAACTCTGTCGGGCGCTCGGCTACCACCGCGTCGGTGGAGAGGTAGTCGGAACTCATCGCGGGCAAGCCTCCTGGGCGGAACGGTACAACGGACCCACCCTAACGCGCCGTCCCGATTTGTGAAGTCCTCCGTCCGATATTCGTGAATCCGGTCCGATCGCCTACTGCTGGTTGAGGATTGCTTCGAGATCGACAGCCGCGGCGCGAACGTGCGCATCCCAGCCGGTTGTGTCGGTGCCGGCCAGGGTGACGACGCCCAACGCGCAGGCCAGCCCCGGGATCCCCGGCAACGAGGCCACTATGCCGCGCGCCCCGGCGACGATCTGTCCCTCGCTGGTGAAGATCTCCCGTTCACCGCGGCGGGCGGCCACCAGTGCCCGGCCCATGGCGCCGAGTTCGAGGGGTGTGCGACTGCCGGTCCGGTACGACACGTGGAAGGTGGTCGAGCGGGGTTCGACCACCGCGACAGCCAGCGCTTCGTTGCCGTCCGCGATGCTCAGGTGGGCCGTGGCTCCCAGCTGCTCCGCGAGCGTCTCCAGGATTTCGTGCGAACCCTGGCGCAGCGTGGGAACGAGATTCTGGGTGAGCGCGAGCGTGCCGAGACCCGCGCTCAACAATCCATCCGCGTTGCGCCGCACCAGCCGGTGCTCGACCAGCGTCCCGACGAGCCGATACACGATGGTGCGCGACAGATCCAGCTCGGCGGCGATCTGGGCCGGCGTCAGCCCGATATCCGACGCGCACACCAGCGCCAGCACGTCGAGCCCCCGGCTGAGGGTCTGCGATGTGTCACTCGAGCGCAAGCGTTCTGATCCCTGGGCCTGTGGCGCGTCCGTCATGAGACAGCAGCGTATCGATCGCTCACAGCAGGTTTCGAGCCCGACACCAGGCGTCGATGACGTCGAGACACTCGGCGAGATGGCCCGGCTGGTCGACGTAGTAGTGGGTCGCGCCCCGGATGACGTGATACGTAGCGTCTTCGGTACCCAAGGCGTCGCGGACCAACGTGTTATGGGTGGCCGGGACGGCGTCGTCGGCGCTGTTCTCGATCTGCAGCACCGGCGTCCGGCGGATGCGCGCCGCGTTCCGCAGGCCGGACCCGCGGGAGGCGGTGAGGCTCCATTGGCTGAGCCAGGACCGCAGCGTGGTGTAGCGCGCCAGCCCGACCGGGCCGACATTGGCCGTTCGCGGGTCGCCGAGATAGCACCGGTCCGGGCGGCGGTCGTTCGGATCGACCGCCGGGTCGAGCCAGCGCACGTCGCACATGGTGCGGTGCACGATGAACGGTTGCTCGACCTCGAGCCCGCCGGCCTCGCGCAGTTCGAGCAGCCGGTGCCGCGCCCAGTCGGTGATGCGCTGGTTGCGGGCCCGCTGCGCCGCTCGGAAGCGGGCCACGAATTCGTCGCCGTACGGCGGACTTCGGAGTGCGTCGGCCGCGTAGATGTCGAGTTCGCGGTCGCGGTGGGCGGGGTCGGACTCGTCGAGCACGGACGGGTCCATCCACTCGGTCAGGGTTTCGGCCCGGGACAGGTGCGCGGCGATGAAGATCACCGCGTCGGCCGGGGCGATGCCGGCGCCCACCACGTCCACCGGATCACCGGCCGGTGTGTCGGTGATGGTCGGGTCCTCGGCCTCGGCCTGATAGAGCAGCGACAGCGAACCGCCACCGGACCAGCCGACCAGGATGACGCGTTCGTACCCGGCCGCCTCGCGCGCCCAGCGCACCCACGCGCCGAGATCGAGGACCACCTTTTCCAGAATGAGGGCGCTGTCGTTCTTCGGATAGCGACCGGCCGCGCACAGGACGTGATGTCCACGCTCGGCGAGTGCCGCGGGCATCGGCAACAGATTCAACGTGCTCGTGGGGTGCATGAACACGAACACCGTGTCGGCGTCCCGCTCGGCGCGCAACAGCTGGCCTTCCAGGACGGTACCGTGCCCGGCGGCGAAGCCGTAGGTCTCACGCGCGGTGGGGATTTCGTCGCTGTGCAGGATTACCGGCACCCGGCGGAAGGATTCGGCTCGCACGTGCGCCCTCATCGGGCCACCGGGCCGTTCGGTCCGCGTCCCGACCAGGTCCACGGGTAGTCCGGCTGGTTGCTGGCCAGGCCGGCCTCGCCCACCTCCAGCGGGCGGAAGGTGTCGATCATGAATGCCATCTCGTTCTGCTCGGTCATGGTCACCGATTCGAGGTACGCCTCGCGGCGCGGGCCGTGCGTGTAGGCCGCGGGATGCAGTGACACGGATCCGGTGACGATCCCGGATCCCTTGCGGGCCGCGGTCTCTCCGGCGAAATAGAACATGACTTCGTCGGAGTCCACGTTCGAGTGGTAGTACGGAACCTTGAACGTCCGCTCGCCGAATTCCAGTGGGCGCGGGACGAAGTTGCAGATGACGAACCCGTCACCCCCGAAGACCTGATACGTGGGCGGCGGCATCAACGACTGCCCGACCACCGGTGCGAAGTCGCGGTAGTTGAACGCGTAGGGGTACAGGTGCCCATCCCAGCCGACGACATCGAAGGGATGGTGGTCGTAGACGACGATCGACCCCGCGATACCGGACGAGCCCGCGCGGTGTTTCACGTAGACCTCGTGGTCACCCGCGCGGTCGGCGGCCACCAGCGGCTCGGTCGGCCCGCGCAGGTCGCGCTCGGTCATCGGTGAGCCCTCGAGGAATTGGCCGTAGCGGGAGCGGTGTTTGTCGGGCGGCCGGATGTGCCCGGCGGCCTCGACGATCAGGACGCGCAGCGGGCCGTTGGCCTCGACGTCCACCGGGAGCCACCGATGGATCGTGACCCGGGGAATGACCACGTTGTCGCCCTGGCGCACCTCGAGCCGGCCGAAGATCGTTTCGAGGACGGCCGCACCGGACTCGACGAACACGACCTCGTCGCCGATGCCGTTGCTGTACAGCGGAGTTGGCTCGGTTGATACGGCATAGGACAGCCGCACGTCCGAGTTGCCCAGGAACAGGCGCCGATCACGCACGATATCGCCGGCGGGGCCACCGGCCCACAGGTCGGGCAGGCGCATGTGCAACGGGCGCAAGGGCAGATTGGGCGTCAGGCTCTGGTCGGGCACATCCCAGGTTCGGCTGTCGACCAAGCTGGACGGCACGCCGCGGTGGTAGAGCAGGGAACCCGTGCTCGAGAACCCCTCTTCGCCGATGAACTCCTCGAACAGCGGCTGTCCATCCTCGTCCTCGAAGAGGGTGTGGCGCTTGGGTGGTACGAGTCCCACGGTCCGGTAGTACGGCACCGTTCCTCCGCTCTCCTTGCACCATGCCATGCTCGATATTCGGTGCACGGTGTCCTATATTCGAACACCGTAGAGCGCGTGTGGCCGGTTGTAAATCGGCCACTCTGCCGTCCGGGTGCGCCGGTCCGCTCCCGCGGCCGGATGTCCGCCTCGTCCGGATTGGTGCAACAGCGAACAGCGTGCTACTACTCTCAGCTGTGCTCCACCTCGGTTCCTGCCCGTCACCTGTGTTTCGACATTTCGGCGGCTTTCCCTCATGACGGTCGACAGCCCCATCGCGCCCGCGGTCGCCCCCGTGGAACCAGTGGCGCGCGGTCGCGCCGGGCGATTCGAGTTTCTCGACGCATTGCGCGGCCTGGCGGCTCTGGCGGTGGTGGTGCAGCACTGTTCCGAGCGGCTCTGGCCCGAGTATTTCCGCTTCTCGCAGGCGTATTTCGGACTCGGCGAGTTCGGTGTGTTCGTCTTCTTCATCGTCAGCGGATTCATCATTCCGGCCTCGCTCGAACGCGGCCGCTCGCTGGGCGCGTTCTGGGCCGGCCGGTTCTTCCGGCTCTTCCCGCTGTTCTGGGCCTGCCTGGTCGCGGCGATGCTGCTGAACTCGTTCGGCAGATATGAACTGCCGGATCCGTTCTGGGATCAGCCTGTTCTGAACTTCCTGGCGAATCTGACCATGATGCAGTTCTTCATCGGCGGCTGGGACATCCAGATCATCGGCGCTTCCTGGTCGCTGTCCTATGAGCTGGTGTTCTATCTGATCCTGTCGCTGCTGCTCATCGCCCGGATCAATCGCCGGTCGGTGCCGCTGGCGGTGGGCGCGCTGGTCCTGATCGTGCCCGGCGCGCTGTTGCCGCCCGCACTGCTCACGAGCGCGGACGCCGGCGCCCTGACCCGTTCGATCGTGGTGGTCGCGACCATCACCGCGGCGACGGTCTTCGCGTGCCTGGCGACCGACCGCCGCGCCGCGCTCGCCGCGATCCTGATCTCGGTGATCGCCGTGCCCCTGTTCCTGAATCAGCCCGGCGCCTCGGTGCTGACCTTCGGCTACCTCGCCACGATGTTCCTCGGCACGGTGCTCTACCGCATGACCGCCGGCGAGATCACCGCGCCGCGCGGGTGGCTGGTGTTCGCCTTCGCCATGTGCCTGATCTTCGGCGTCAGCACCTTGGTTCCGGCCGTCGTCGATCCGATCACCGGCGTGTGGGTCACCTGGGTCAAACAGCCCCTGACGATCCTGCCCGCCTACGTGATGTTCGCGGCCTTTCTGCTGCTGCGCCGCTACTCGTTCCCCCGCCCGCTGCTCTACCTGGGCCGAATCAGCTACTCCCTCTATCTGGTTCACGCGCTGATCCTCGACGCCATCCCGCGCTGGAACACGTCGGTCCTGGGCGTTCCCGCCCAGTGGCTGACCCTGCTGACCTGGGTGACGACGGCGCTGCTGATCTCCGCGCTCACCTACCGTTTCATCGAGAAGCCCTGTCACACTCTCGGTCACCGCGTGATCGCCAGGATCGACTCCCGCGCGAACGCGGCCGAACGACCCGCGACCGTCGCCGCGTAGCGCCCGCTGTCACGATCCATCCGCTCGCTCTCTGACGAACGAGCGGGGCAACCGAATGATGCGCGGGGAGTTAGCCGACCACCCGCGAGGCCGCGGCTGCTAGGTTCAGCGGGCAGGGAACACCGGTGTGAATCCGGGGCTGTCCCGCAACTGTGACCGGGTAGCAGACCTTCATCTGACGGCCACGACCTTCCTGGGTTGGAAGGCCGAAGGCGAGCGTTGATCCGGGAGCCAGGATACCTGCGCCCGTTCAGGATCGAGCTTCACGAGGATGAGAATGCGCGTGTACGCACGCCGCCGGCCCGGTGCCGAGCGGCTATCCGACCATGCTTCCGGTGCGGGGCGACATCGTCGCTCCCGGGTTGCGGGTGTCGTCGCCGGATTGCTCGCGGTGGCCATGGTCGCCGCCGGGTGTTCGGCGAGTGAGAGTGACGGCGCGGCTTCGGCCCGCGCCCTGCGGGAGTCCGGCGACGGCACGCTGACCATCTACAACTCCTACAAGATCGCCGGGCTGGATCCCGCGGGCACCGGCACGAACTGGCTGTTCGACTGGGGTGTCGCGGAGAACCTGCTGCAGGTCAACGAGACGGGTGAGGTCGCGCCGTGGCTGGCGGAATCGGTTACCCGTGAGGGGGATAACCGCTGGGTCGTGGCCCTGCGCGAGGGCGTGACCTTCCAGAACGGCAAGCCCGTCGACTCCGCCGCGGTCGCGGCCGCGCTGACCAGGCAGATCGCCAAATCCGCCGCGGCCCGGGTGTATCTGGACGCGGCCACGACCGTGCGGGCCGACGGCAAGCGCGTCGTGATCACCACGCCCGCCCCGAACGCGATGGTGCCCGCCGCGCTGGCGGCCCGGGACAACTCGCTGCAGATCTACGATGTCGCCGCGATGGACGCCGCCAACGGCGATTCCGCCAAGATCGTCGGCGCGGGCGCGTACTCGGGCCCGTACGCCATCACCGCGTGGTCGCCGGACAACCTGGTGCTCGCGCCGTTCGGAAACCATTGGGAGGGAACGCCGCCGCTGCGGGGCGTCACCGTGCGCGTGGTCCCCGACGAGCAGGCCCGCCTCGCCGGCGTGCGCAGCGGTGAAGCCGACATGGCGTTCTACCCGTCCACCTCGGCGAAGCTGGAACTGCGGGGCGAGAAGGACATTCACGTGCTGTCCTCCGAACTCGCCCTGCAGTCGCTGCTGGTGGACATGAATCTGAAGGCCGGAATCTTCACTGATACCGCCGTGCGCAAGGCCTTCACCGCCGCCATCGACTACGCGGGCATCGCCGCCGATGTCGGCAACGGCCAGTTCGCACCGGCCGCCGGGCTCTACCCGCCGACCATGTCGTTCGCCTCGGGCAACCAGCGGTACGACCTGAACGAGGCGAAGGGCCTGCTCGACGCGGCCGGCTGGACACCCGGCCCGGACGGCATCCGGGTCAAGGACGGCCGGAAACTGCTGGTGCGGTTCGTGACTCAAGCTCAGGGCCCGGAGACCACCGATGTCGCGATCGCGATGAAGGACCAGGTCGCCCGTGCCGGTTTCGAGCTGCGGATCGACAACGCCGAGGATTCGGCCGCGGTGAAGAAGGACCCGGCCGCGTGGGATTCCTCGGTGGCACTGAGCGGTTCGCTCTCGGGTACCGCCGATCCGATCCAGCCGTACCTGGTGCGCTGGACCACCGGCGGCTCGGCGAACGCGCAGGGCGTGGCGAATCCCGAGATCGACGCCATCGGCGCCCAGCTGCGCGGCGAGTTCGACACCGCCCGCCGCGACGCGCTGCTGCAACGGGCACAACAGATTCTGGTGCGTGACCAGGCGTACGTGGTGGCGGGCACCTTCAAGTACTTCACCGTGGTCACCGGCCCGGAGTGGGCCGACTACACGGTGTCGAGCGTGCGCAGGCACATCACCAGCCGGACCGGCGAATAGCCCGGCTCGGCAATGCGATTGGTAGCCCTGGCCCGGCGCCGGGTCGTCGAGGCACTGCTCACCCTGCTGGGCGCGAGCGCGCTCATCTGGGCCCTGATGCCGCTCGCCCCGGGTGATCCGGCGCGCATGATCCTTGTCGCGCAGGGCGTTCCGGAGCCGCCGCCCGAGCAGATCGCCGAGCTCGAGCGCACCCTGCACCTGGATCAGCCGGTGCCCGCGCAGTACGCGCACTGGCTGTGGGGCGTGCTGCGCGGCGATTTCGGGCTGTCCTTCGTCTCCGGCCGCCCGGTCGCGGGGGAGTTCACCGAGCGGCTGCCCGCGACGCTGCTGCTGGCGTCGGTGTCGCTGGCGCTCGCGCTCGTGCTGTCGGCCGGGCTGGGCGTGGTCGCGGCGCGGTATGCGCACCGCTGGCCCGACCACGGCGCGCGCTGGCTGGCACTGGTTTTCGCCTCGGTGCCGGGATTCATCGTGGCGCTGCTGTTGATTCAGGTGGTCGTCGTCGGAATGGGTGTCGGCAAGGCCGCGCTGGACGGCACCTGGCGGCAGGTGTGGCTGCCCGCGATCTGTCTCGCGGTCGGATTGTTCGACACCTGGTCGCGCCTGCTGCGGGCGAATCTGCTGGCATTCCTGGATTCGCCGACCGCCGCGGTGCTGAGCGCCCGGGGCGCCTCGCGGTGGCGGATTCTCTGGCGGCACGCGCTGCCCAACAGCGCGGTGCCGTCGCTGCACGCGCTGGCGGTCGGTGCGGCCGTGCTCATCGGCGGGGCGACCGTCGTCGAAACGGTGTTCACCTGGCCGGGTCTCGGCTCGTATGTGGTGGAGTCGGTGAAAACCCGGGATCTGCCGGTGATTCAGGCGTTCACGATCTTCGCGACGGCGAGCTACGTGCTGACCAGCGTGGCGGCCGATCTGCTGTCCGCGGTTATCGACCGCAGGATCGCGGTGGAACCGTGAGGGCCGCCGTCCGCGCCCACCTGTCGGCGGCGCCCGCGTCCGTCCGCGTCGGCGCCGCCCTGCTGGGAGCGCTGGTGCTGCTGGCGATCCTGGGACCGCACGTGGCGGCGTTCGGACCCAACGAGCCGCACTACGCGGACAAACTCGTCGCGCCGAACTCCGAATACTGGCTGGGCACCGACCAGTACGGGCGCGACCAGTTCTCCCGGGTGATGCACGGCCTGCGGCTGTCGTTGTTCTCGGCCTTCGCGGTGCTGGCGGGGTCGGCGACGATCAGCCTGCTCGTCGGGCTCGGCTCCGCCCTCTTCGGCGGCGGATTCGATCGCGCGGTGTCGCGGCTGACCGATGTCGTCTTGGCCGTGCCCGCGCTGGTGCTGGCCCTGGCCGTGGTCGGCCTGCTCGGTCCGGGCTATCTGAATCTGCTGCTGGCACTGGTGATATCGAGCTGGGCGGCCGATGCCCGGGTCGCGCGGGCGCTGACCCTGGACGCGCGCAATCGCCCGTACGTGATCGCCGCGCGGGTCGCGGGGGTCAGCAGGCCCGCCATCGGGGTCCGGCATCTGCTGCCCGCGGTGTTCGGCCCGTTCCTGATCGTGGCGACCCTGCGGCTCGGCGGCATCGTCGTGGCCCTGGCCGGGTTGTCGTTCCTCGGACTCGGCGTGCAGATGCCGGAGGCGGAACTGGGCGCGATCATGGGCGACGCGCGCCGATTCCTCACCGCCGCACCGTGGTTGCTCATCGCTCCGTCGATGCTGATCCTGGCCATGGCCGCCGCCGCGAACCTGCTGGCCGAGGGGCTGCGGGACCGGCGCGATATCGAGGGGATCCGATGAGCGTGCCGATCGCGGAGATTCGCGGGCTGACCGTCGCGTACGGCGGGGGCGAACCGGTGCTGCGCGAGGTGTCGCTGACGGTGGGGCGGGGCGAGACCGTGGCGGTGGTCGGGCCCAGTGGCAGCGGCAAGACCACCATCGTTCGCGCGCTGCTCGGAACCCTGGGCGATGTGTCGATCCGCGCGGGCGACGTGCTGTTCGACGGTGTCGCGGTGTCCGGCAGCCGGTTTCGGGATCTGCGCGGAACCAGGATCGGATATGTGAGCCAGGATCCGTTCGCGGCGATGGATCCGATCATGTCGGTGCGCACCAATATCGCCCAGCCGTGGCGTATCGCGCGCCGCCCGGTTCCGCCGGGGCGTATCGTCGCCGATCTCGCGGCGGTCGGCATCGCGGACCCCGCGGCTCGAATTCGCCAGCGGCCCTTCGCCTGGTCCGGCGGCATGCTCCAGCGCGGTTCGGTCACCACGGCCCGCGCTCTCGACCCGGAGCTGGTCCTGGCGGACGAACCCACCTCGGCGCTGGACGAGGCGAACGCGCACCGGGTCATGGCCGCCTTGACCGCGGGGTCGTCAGCGTTGTTGATCGTCAGCCACGATCGGCGACTGGTCGAGCAGTACGCCGACCGGATCTACGTGGTGCGGGACGGCTCCGTCGTGGAAGCCGGCCTGTCGAGTCCCGTTGTCGAACAGCGTATGTCGACTCGCAAGCCGATCGTTTCGGCACCGCCGATCCTGCGGGCGCACGGCGTGCGCAAGCGGTATCCCGCCGGAGGGGGTCTGGCCGCAACGGATCTCGCCGTCCGCCCCGGCGAGATCCTCGGCCTGGCCGGACCGTCGGGCGCGGGCAAGAGCACGCTGCTGCGCATCCTCGCGGGTATCGAACCGCCCACCGGCGGCCGCGTGGTCTGGGACGGCAGCGACGGGACACCGCCGCCCGGACAGGTCGGTGTGGTGTTCCAGAACGCGGTCGGCAGTCTCGACCCTCGACGCCCGATCCACCGCGCCATCACCGAGCCGCTGCGACCGCGCCTGCGCAGCCGCCTGCCCCGGACCGAGTCCGTGGTGATCGCCCGGAAAGCCCTGGAGCGTGTGGGATTGGGCGGCATCGACCCGAATCGCTTGCCCCGGGAACTGTCCGGCGGTCAAGCCCAGCGGGTGGCACTGGCCCGCACGCTGGCCGGCGACGTGCGCCTGCTGTTGGCCGACGAGCCGACCGCGTCGCTCGACGAGTCCGCCACCGCCCACGTCCTCGACATCCTGCGGCGGCTGGCCGGCGACGGCGTGGCCATCGTCCTGGTCTCGCACTCCGAACGACTGCTCGCCGACCTCGCGGACACGGTGATCAGGCTCGATCCGGATCGGTCCACGGCGCCATGACCTCTTCGGCGAACATCTTCAGGCTCGTCCGCACCGCGGCGGGGGCCGGCCCGGCCGGCTGTACGTTGCACAGGAATTCCGTCGCCCCCGGCAGCCCCGGGTCCCGGCGGATCGCGGCGCCCACCGCCGCACCCGTTCCCAGATACCCGTGCCCGGTGTCCACGTAGTCCAGTGCGCTGAATCCCGCCGGAAAGCGGCCCGCCGCAATGGAAGTCGACACCCAGCGCTCGATGCCCGGCCGCATGTGCTCGAACGCCGCCGCCGCGCTCTCGGCGCACAGGACCGATCTGGACAGTCCCACCCTGGGCTCGCGGCCCGCGGCTTCCTGCGCCGCACGGTATTTCGCCACCCGTTCGGCCGCGATCTCGTCCCTGGGTCCCTGCGGTGACGACGTCCGGCCGGTCAGCACCCCGAGATCGAACTCCGCGGCCAGCTCGAATCCCGGGTCGGACGCGGTGCCGATCCAGAGTCGTTCGCGTAGCCCGTTCCCCGCCGGCACCAGATCGCCGTCCTGCCCGAGCAGCGCGCACAGCTCGGCCAGGTTCTCGGCGAACCGCGCGTGCCGCTCCTCGTGCTCGTGCCCGAACCGCGCGGCGGTCCCGGCATCCGCCCCCGCCCCCAGCCCCAACTCCACCCGCCCGCCGCTGAGCGCGTCCACCGTGGTCGCGTCCTCGGCCAGCCGGATCGGATCCTCCAGTGACCCGATCATCACCGCCGTCCCCAGCCGGATCCGCTCGGTCCGCTGCGCGATGGCCGCCAGCACCACCAGCGGCGCCGGGCAGTGCGCCCGCTGCGCCCCGAAGTGGTGCTGTGCCAGCCAGAACGAGTCGAATCCGCACTCCTCGGCCAGTACCGCGAGCTCCACCACCTCCCGCAATGCCGTCGCGGAGTCGCCGTCGCTCACCACATGCGAGATGAACCCGAATCTCATACGCAACCCATCCCCTCACCGCTGCCTCGGTCGCGTCCACCGTAGACCGCGCCGCGATCGGGCCTTCGGGGAGCGGTGCCGGCCGTCGCCTCGGTGGGAGAGGGAGGTGCACCGAATCGGCCGGTGCACGTACCTACCGTGAGGTGCGCCGGGCTCGAGAGGCTGCGCGGCGGCATACCGGTCGCCGGTGGAGGCAGGGGTGAGCACGCCTGCGTCGCGAGGCCCCGTCGGCTCGTCGCGCTCGCGCACGGCCTCGCGGAAACCGGCGGTCGCCGAGCGCATCTGGAAGGCGGCGGCGCGGGCCAGCTTGCGGCGCTCGGCCATGCGGCTCGTGCTGTGCCTGCCCCCGGAGATGCGCCGGCGCGGTCCAGCCACATCGTCTCCCGGATATCGGGTGGACAGCCGCGTCGCGTACCTGGTGTTCTTTGCCAGTCATCTCGGATGTGAGGGTTCGCGCCGCGTCGGAGCGGCGTGCGCCCCGGCTCCGACCGGAACGGCGGTCCTACTGCGAGGCGCGCAGGGCGGCGGCGTTCGCGTAGTCGGTGCGCCAGCCTTCCGGGGTGGGGGCCAGGACCACGCGGGTCACGCCGGCGGACTCGTAGGTGGTCAGCAGGTCGGCGGCCGCGCGCGGGTCGGCGGGGAGGGTGGGGGCGACGACGGTGATGGAGGGGGCGGGGCGGTTGTGCTGGGCCGCACGGGTCTTCAGGTCCGTGAGCAGGGAAGGCAGGTCGGCCAGGGGCGGATCGATCGGCATCCAGGCGTCGCCGTGGGCGGCGGCCCGGGCCCGGGCGCGGGAGCTGTTGCCCGCGACGAGAATCGGGGGAACGGGGGACGGCGGGGACAGGACGGGGTGCAGATCGTCGGCCAGGGGTGCGGGGGCGCCCGAGATGAGGGCGGGCAGGTGGGTGAGGGCCCGATCGGTACGGGGGCCGCGTTCGGCGAAGGGCACGCCCGCCGCGCGCCAGCCGATGTCACCGTGCGCGGGGTTGCCGGTGCCGACGCCCAGGAGCACCCGGTTGTCCGAGAGTTGCTGCAGGGTGGCGATCTCCTTCGCCGCCCAGGCCACGGGTCGCAGCGCCACCAGCAGCGCGCCGAAGCCGACCTTGATCCGGTCGGTGACCGCCGCCGCGGTGGTCAGCGCCACGGTGCTGTCCAGCATCGGCTGGCTCGCGATCAGATGGTCGGTGGCCCAGAGCGATTCGAGCCCGGCGTCCTCGGCGGCCCGGGCGGCGGCGCGGAGCTCGGCGCCGGTGTGGTGCGGTCCCGAGGTGGGCAGGAAGACGCCGATCTGAACGGGCATCGGGATGACCTCCGAAGTCGTAGCGAGTGGTGTGCCACCAACGCTAGGTCGCCGCGGGGACCGTTCCAATGTGCGATGCGCTCGGGCCCATGCCCGGAACGCGCACCGCCCTCGCGGCGTCGTCCCCGCGCGCTGACTCCCGGCCGACTGGCCGGTCAGACCCGCGCCCAATCGGTCCAGCCCTTGAATCGTATTGAGCTGTGATGCCTTCGGATCAGACCCAGACGTTGGGGCGCCGCACGCTCGAGGCAGACTCGGCCCGCCGACGGGGCCGTCAGCCGACGAGGGCGCGGCGGGAAGGCCGGACAACGCGTCGGGCCGGACCCGGCGAGTTCGCCCGGTCCGGCCCGATGGGTATCGCGTCAGCGCGCCGCCGCACCGAGTTGTTCGGCCAGCGCGCTCGCGGTGGCCGGGAAGCGGTCCAGCAGCTCGGTCAGCTCGCGGTCACCGACCGGACCGAGTTCCTGCCACGAGCCTTCGACGCCCAGGAGCGCGGTGAGCGCGTCGCAGGCGGCGGGGTGGGCCGCCAGCAGTTCCGCGGCCGCTCCCTGGGGGAGGGCGGCCGACGCCGGTGCGGCCGGCGTCGCGAACTCCACCGACCACGGGGGTGTGAAGGCGTCCACGGCCGGTAGCGCGCCGGGGAACGTGCGGGCCGCTTCCCGTACCAGCCCGGGAATCAGGTCGGCCGTCTGCTCCTTCAGCGTGGTGATCAGCTTCGGCAGCCACGGCAGCAGCACCGTGTCCGGCAGCGAGCCGAACGCCTTCGACAACAGCTCCACCACAAAGGGTTTCAAAGCCGGAGCGGGGTCGATCGCCTGGACGAAACCGCTGACGTACTGCGGAACAGTCGGCAGCACGAGGGGATTGGCGAGCATCGCGTCGCAACGCTCACGCAGGTCCGCCAGGCTCAGCAGACCGAGCTGGAACCGGGCCGCCCACAGCAGCGCGACCTTCGCGGGCGCCTCCGGATGTGACTGCAGGACCGCCAATTCCAGCTGCGTGTGATCGCAGCCCAGGGACAGGGCCAGGTTCTCCATGCCGAACAGGAACCCGAGCATGGCCGCGACCTGAGCCGGGCCGGTCTCCTCGGCGGCGAACGCGGTGGGCAGCAGGGTGCAGTAGTGGGAATAGCCCGCGGTGACGAACCGCTCGCACCAGGCCGGCAGTCCCTCCTCGGTCGAACGGAAGTAGTTGAGCAGCAGCCGAATACGCCGCAGTACCACCGGCGCGTCGTCCACCGTGCGTTCGGCGGCCAGCAGTTCGACCGCGCGATTGCCCAGCTCCGACGCCAGGCGCACCGAGCCCAGATACACCAGCGCGTCCTCGACCGCGCCCAGCGCCACCGCCGCGGTCGCGTCCGGTGCGGTGACCGCCCGGCGCAACCGCTGCTCGAGCACCTGCTCCACCGACACGCCCTCGTAGCCGAGTTCGACCAGTGAACGCTGGTACTTGCCCAGCCCGATATCCCAGCTCTCCTGGATGGAGGTCTCGCCGAGCCCGCGCGAACCCATGATGGGCCGCACCGCGTCCTGCGGCAGCAACCGCCGCAGCAGCCAGAGCAGATCCGAGCACGGCCGCAGGTCGGGCGTGGCCTTCACGTCCAGCAGCGCGCGCTGCAGTGTCCGCTTGGACAGATCCAGACCCAGCGGCGCCAGCCGATCCAGCACATCGCGAGCCAGCGGCGGCAGGGCCGCGTAGCCGACCTGGCCGATACGGTCACCGCCGAGCAGGATCTCGCACAGCCTGCGCACATCGCGCCGCCCCGGCACCCGGTCCTTCTCGATGCAGGTGACCGCCGCGTCCTGGAAGTCGTACGGGGTCGGACGCGCTCGATTACGCAGGCCCGCCAGCAGAATCGAGGTCTCGAAGATCGCGATGGCGTCGGCGGTGCTGGCCAGGTAGCCGTTGCGCCGGGCCAGCCGGACGATGTCCACCGACCATTCCAGTAGCTCGGCCTCGTCGAGCGGATCCAGGGCCGGCGGCCGGGACAGGAACCCCGACAGCTGATCCCGCACCTGCGCTTCGGTCTCGCCCGCGAGGACGGGCAGCTTGCTCGCCCGCGGCTTCGCACCGGGCTGCCCGGCCAGCTGGAAGGGCTGTAACTTCCCGCGCCGCAACCCCTTCGACCAGGTCGCCGCCGCGATCGACACCGCGCCGCCGGCCAGCCCGAACTGCGCCTCGATCGCCGAATTGCTCGACGGAATGAGCCCGTAGTGCCAGGCGGTGGCCGAACGCGGGGAGATCTCGAACGGTGCGTCCGAGTCGACGCCGAACTGCTCCACCGGACTCGCCGCGTGCGCGGCGCCGCAGATGTACAGTGCCCGCGCCGGGTCGATCGCGTTGGCGGACAAGTGTTCCCGCATGCGGGTCCACATGTACCGCTCGCGGTCCTCGTCCTCCACCGTGCTCCCGCGCCGCAGCCGGCGGAACAGGCTGCCGATCATCACCATGACCTGGCGGTAGGTGTCGTAGTCGGCGCCCGCGAGCGGCTGCTCCACGTACTGGTCCCACCACTCGGACCAGTGCCGGACCTTGCCGTGATGCAGCAGATGCTCTTCCAGTTCGGCGAAACGCGGTCGCAGGTCGCCGATCTCGATACCGACCGCCGCGCCGTGCAGGCCGTCCTCCTCCGGCCGCTCGCTCTCGGCGGGCAACCCCGGTTCCTCGGATTCGCGCGGCGCCCACTGGAAGACGTGATCGGTCGACCGATCCACCAGCACCAGTTCGACATCCGGCGTCTCCAGCGCGTACGCGATGGCCTGGTACTCGGCCGAGGCCTCGGTGATCGGCGCGACCACCGACAGCGGCGCCCATTCCGCCGGGAAGCCCGCGGTGTCGGTGGCGAACGCCTGCAGCGCTACCGGCAGGCGGCAGTTGCGCAGCTCGTCCAGCAGCGGCCGCATGTCCTCGCACAGCTCCAGATAGATGACGGCGGGCTGCTTCTCGCGCAGCCGCCGCACCATGGCGAGCCCGGACGCGGGCGAGTGGTGGCAGACCGGGAAGATCTCCAGGCGTTCGGACAGCGCCCGGTCGACGTCGTCGACGATGCCCGCGAGGATGTCGCCCGCCGCCCCGGGCGCGCCGGCGAACGTCACGGCGGCGTCGGCCAGCTGATCACGCAGTGCGGCAAAGGTATTCGGCGCGCGCCGAGTCTCGGAGACGGTCACGAGAGCCTCGCGATCGCGGCCCGCCCGCCCTCGAGGAACTCGCCCCAGGGCGCCTTGCCCTTCTTGTCCTTGGTACGCGGCTCGACCACCCCGTGCAGATACTTGTTCAGAATCGCCAGGTCCTCGGGCGCGCGCCGGGCCAGCGAGCCGACCAGTGAACCCGCGAGGTCCTGCGCGCTCAGCGCACTGGCCCCGAAGAACTGGCTGTGCAGGATGGCGTCCTCGAGAACGCCGATCTGCTCGGCGGTGGACAGCGCGGACTCGAGTTTGTCGTCATCGCTGGTGGCGGCGGCCGCGGCGGCCCGCAGATCGGCGAAGCTCTCGAGCAGGATGTCCAGCAGCGTGGGCGGCACCTCCAGCTCGATCGAATGGCGGCGCAGCAGTTCGGCGGTGCGGAAGCGCACGATCTCCGCCTCGCTCTTCTTGTTGGACACCACCGGGATGCGGACGAAGTTGAACCGCCGCTTGAGCGCCGAGGACAGATCGTTCACGCCGCGGTCGCGACTGTTGGCGGTGGCGATGATCGAGAAGCCGGGCTGGGCGAAAACCACGTTGTCGTCGTCGAGTTCGGGAATCGAGACGTACTTCTCCGACAGGATGGAGATCAGCGCGTCCTGCACGTCGCTGGTGGACCGGGTCAGCTCCTCGAAACGCCCGATCACGCCCTGCTCCATGGCGGTCATGATCGGGGACGGGATCATCGACTCCCGCGACTGTCCCTTGGCGATGACCATGGAGATGTTCCACGAGTACTTGATGTGGTCCTCGGTGGTGCCCGCGGTGCCCTGCACCACCAGCGTGGAGTTGCGGCTGATGGCCGCCGAGAGCAGTTCGGCCAGCCAGCTCTTGCCCGTACCCGGATCGCCGATCAGCAGCAGCCCGCGATCGGAGGCCAGGGTGACGATGCTGCGCTCGACGAAACTCCGGTCGCCGAACCACTTCTGGTCGATCTCGCGATCGAGTCCGTCGGCGCGTTCGGAACCGAGTATGAACAGCCGCACCATCTTCGGGCTCAACCGCCACGCGAAGGGCTTGGGGCCGTCGTCGATGGATTCGAGCCAGTCGAGCTCCTCGGCGTACTTGATCTCGGCGGGGGCGCGCAAAACGTCGTTCATGGAATGTCTCCTAGTCGAGGAAGTTCTTGAGCTCGTGCACGAGCTTCTGGATGCGTCCGGACAGCACCGGGGTGCCCAGCGCCTTGAAGCGCTCGCGGAACCACGGGTTGACGCTCTGGTGGCCGGAGCTGTTCACCGAGCCGACGGGGATGAGCTTGACCCCCGAACGGTGCACGGCCTCCATGGATTCGAACAGCGGTTGCGAGCGGTCGAACTCGTAGAAGTCCGAGATCCACACCAGCACCGTGTTCTTCGGGTCGGTGATCTTGGGCTGAGCCATGGCCATGGCGATCGGCCCGTCGTTGCCGCCGCCGAGATTGGTGCGCAGCAGCACCTCGAACGGATCGTGCACCCACGGCGTCAGATCCAGGGCACGGGTGTCATAGGCGATCAGGTGCACGTCCACCTTGGGCAGGCCCGCGAAGATCGACGCCAGAATGGTGCAGTTCACCATGGAGTCGACCATCGATCCGGACTGATCCACCACCACGATCATGCGGGCGGGCACGGTGCGCTTGGCGGTCTGGCGATAGTAGAGCCGATCGACGTACAGCCGTTCGTCCCGCGGATTCCAGTTGGGCAGGTTCTTCCAAATCGTGCGGTCCACATCGAGATTGCGCAGAATGCGCTTCGGCGGAACCGAACGATCGACGGTGCCGACGCTGGTCTGCTGCACCTGGGTGCGCAGCACCTCGGCCACCTCGTCGATGTAGCGGCGGATGAGGCGTTTGGCGTTGGCCAGCGCGACCCCCGACAGATTGTGCTTGTCCCGCAGCAGTTGTTCGATGAGCGACATGCTCGGGGTGAGCTGCGCGGCCAGTTGCGGATCGGCCAGCACCTCGCGCAATCGCATGCGGGACACCAGCTCACCTTCGAGCCCGGTCAGCACGCCGTGCACGCTGCCGGCCTCTTCGCCGAGGCAGCGGCGCAGCCAGTTGGCGTCGGACTGCCAGCCCGACAGCTGTGTGGCGCTGACCTGCCCGGTGCCGGTGGCGAACACGTTGAGCAGCAGCTTGGAAACCAGTGCGGCGGTGCGGACATCGGCCGCGCCGATCGCCGCGGGCGCGCCGGCGACGAGCTCGGTCGCGCCCTCGGCGGTCTCGGCGTCGCCGGTGACATCCGCCTCGGTGCCGGGCGTATCCGTGTCGGCGGTGCCTTCCGTGAAATCGAGCCCGTCGAACTCGGCCCGCATGTCCGGATACCGCTGCACCACATTGTCGATCGAGATGCCCGGATCCAGCACGGCCAGCGGCAGTCCCAGATCGTCGACGATCCCCGCGCTCGCCTGCTCCAGGGTCGGCTGCTGATCACCGGCGAACACGCCGGCCAGCAGTCGCCAGTAGAGCACCTGGCGGCGCGCCTCGTGATTGGGTTCGGTCATTTGCGCAGCAACCGTCCCGCGCGTTCGCGCAACACCGCGACGGCGTCACCCGACTTCGCTTGCGCCTTGGCGACTTTCGGGTCGGTGGGGCCCAGCGCCCAGTCACCGTTGTGCAGGGTGGTCAGCGTCGTCTTGACCTTGCGCTGCACGGCGAGCGGCCGGACCGACCAGCCGTTCGCGTCCCAGCGCAGCAGGCCGATCAGCAGCGCGGAGCCGGTCACCGCGGCGGCGGTGAGCGGACCGGCCGCGGGCAGCGCGTCCAGGTCCACCGCGATGCGCTGGTCGCCCGATTCCAGTGCGCCCTCGTGGATTCGGTAGCCCTCGAACAGCACCGGCACGGCGACGTGCACGGGGTCGCGATCCAGCGGCGCCACCGCCTGGGCCGTGGCCTGCGGCAGTTGCACGGCGGCGGTGGCGAACGGATCGGCGTCCGTACCCGCCTTCGCCCGATCGTCGTCCCACAGCAGGTCGCCGGTAACCGTCAGCGCCATCTCGGTGAGATCCAGCGCGCGGTGTTCGGCGAGCGCGGTGAGCAGCTGCCGATGCGTTCCCAGCAGCTGCCAGACGGCCGGGCCCACGATGGTGTCCACCTTGGCGGCGGCCACCGAGACCCGCACCAGGCGGGCCGGAGCGTCGGTCACCTCCAGGACGCCGTGCACCTGGATCTGCACCGCGGTCCCGTGCTCGTGTACGTCCACGCCCAGGGGCAGGAGCCGCCCCGAAACCGACTCGACGGCAAGGGGTTCCGTGCCGCGCCAGGACAGCAGCAGGGCGCGCGCCCACAGATCGGCCCAGCGCCGCGCCGGCACCCGGTCCATGGTCGCGACGGGGGACGAGGCGGCGAGTTCGGCGGTGAAGCCGTCCAGCAGCACCGCCAGGCGGCGCAGCGCCGGTTCGGCCAGCAGCGCCTCGACGGTGCGATCGGCGGCCGACACCAGGTCGTGGTCCACGCCCCGCCAGCCCGCGATGGCGAGTTCGCCGAGCCAGGCGCGCGAACCCGCGGCCAGCGCGCTCGGGGTCCCGGCCGTGGCCGCGGCGGTCCACTCGGATCGGTTGCGGCCCAGGGCCTTGTCGGCCTGTTCGAGCAGGGCGTCGTGCACCGCCCCCAGCAGCGCGGCGCGGGCGGCGGCCAGCGCCGACAGTTCGTCGGGACCGACGGCCCCGGCGCTCACCTTGGCAACGGCGTTCGACACCGCTTCTGCCAGAGGCGATCCCGCGACGCCCGCCGCCAGCGCGGTCAGCGCCGCGTGCTGCGGTTCGGATACTCGGGCGAGCCCGTTGATCAGCGCGGTGTCGAAACCGCGCACCGCGTCCAATGCCGCGGTGACACCGGCGGGCGTCTCCGCCAGCGCGGACAGTTGTACGGCCTGCATCAGCGACCCACCCCCGCCGGGAACCAGTGCAGCTCCGGAATCGGCGCCGTGCTACCCGGCAGTTCCAGGTAGGTCAGATGCCGCAGGAAGCGGCTGAACACCGCCGCGGCGGGCGCGGGATCGCGAGTTCCGTTGAGATACCGGGAAAGTCGCTCGCCCTCGGGCACCTCGACGCGCAGGTACCTGGCCACTCGATCCTGGCCGTACTGCAGCACCGCCTCGCTGATGAGCGCGTCCAGATGCTTGCAAGCCCACCCCTGGTTCAACCCGCCGCACGGCCGGTTGTTGTTGGTGCTGCAGCTGAGCCCGTGCGTGCCCGCGGTCACCGAGGCCACGTAGACCCGGGCGATGTCCGAGCCGCTGGACACCACGCCCTGCAGCCGGCCGTCGGCCAGTTCCACGAACGGCACCTTGTTCAGCTTGCGCGGTGCGACGGCGGGCAGAACCCGCACTACAGAAGCATTTTCCCAAGCCGGTTCCTCCGGCGTGGCACTCGTATTCGAGGCCATCGTTCTCCCTCCCGGTCGATCACGATGCGCCCAAGGTATGTGACCCCACCGACAAGCCGCGGGCGGGTCGGAAAGCGCACGGGGACGGCGGGTTCCGGGCGTACCCGCGGCGGCAGGGCCGGAGTCGCACGCATGCTCTCGGAGCCCTCGGGCAACCGGTGAGCCACCTGGATTTCTCGTACTCGCAGCGCAATTGTGCGGCGTCGGAAACGCTTCGCCGGTGTTCGAGAGGTGATGTGTTCCCGGAGTAATTGCGAAGCCAATCCCGTTAGGGGATCGGGCTACGGAGTCGGGCGCCTGTTAGGGGCAATAGGGGGATTAGGGGCCGGTCGAACGCCGCCTAAATCTGGTCATCCGTCCATCTGAAATTTTTGAAATGCTCGCGTTTTCAAGAAGATAAACCCTGTTCAGGGTGCTCTTTGTGAGATGTTGCCCGGATTCGTGGACGGCGTTCATCTCGCATGCCGGGACGGCCGACCGGTGCCCGTAACAATTCTTCGCGAACCGGCGACACCTATTCAAGCACTTGACGAGTCGTCTACACGGCACCGTTGACACCGGCTGTTCGCTGTCGATTCTTTGCGTCGGCACCGGGCCGCACTGCTTCCCCGCGGCGGTGGAAGTTGATGAATGAGAGGTCGAAATCTGATGTCGGACTATTCAATCGCCAACTCTCGGCGATCTCGACTAGCCGCCGCCGGGGCCGTGGTCGCCCTGGCGCTCGCGGTGACCGGGCCCATCGCGGCCACGGCTGCGGCCGATCCGGCGCCCTCGACCTCGGCCACGGCCGATGCCAAGGCGGATGTGAACGTGAACGTACAGGTGCCGCCGATCACGGTGCCCTCGGTCGCGGTGCCCGCGGTGCCGACCAAGGCGCCCGAGGTCGCGGTTCCCCCGGTCAAAGCCCCCGAGGTGAACGTGCCGCCGGTGCAGATCCCCGAGGCGTCGGCGCCGACGGTCGCGGCGCCGAACGTCCAGGCCCCGGTCGTCAACGTGCAGGTCCCGCAGGTGCAGGTCCCCCAGGTGCAGGTGCCACAGGTCCAGGTTCCGCAGGTGCAGGTGCCCGAGGTGCGGGTGGACGGCGCCGCCGCGGCCGCGGGCAATGCCGCCGCCGGGGTGCAGGCCGACGTGACCGCCGCGCTCTCCGACGCCGATATCCAGGCGCGGGCCCAGGCCGAGGCCACCACGAAGACGACCGTCGACGCGGTCGCGAGCGCCCAGCGCGATCACGATGCCGCCGTCGCCGCCGCCGCGCAGTCCAATGACGCGGCCGCCCAGGCCACCGTGGCCGCGACACAGGCGAAAGTCGATGCGGCACAGGCATCCGCGGCCTCGGCGCAGGCCGATCAGAACCTGGTCATCGCCGCGCAGACCGTGACCAAGCTGCAGGCCGACGCCACCGCCGCGCGCACCGCGGCCGACGCCGCCAAGACCGCCGCCGCCGATGCCGCCGCGGCCGCGCGCGCCGCCGCGGACAAGGCGACCACCCTGGAGGCAGAGGCCGCGGCCGCCACCGGGGCCGAAGCCTCGGCGAAGCTCCAGCTGGCCACCCAGGCGCGGCTGGACGCCCAGGCGCTCGCCGACGCGGCCGCCAAGGCGCAGCTGGCGGCCGACGCCGCGGCCCAGGTGGCAAGTGCCGCACAGGCTTCGCTCGACGCCGCGCTGGCGCAGAAGCTGACCATCGAGAAGGGCGCGGCGCAGGCCACGGCCGCGGCGAACCTCGCGCTGGCGACCAAGCTCGCCGCCGACGTCACCGCGGCCCAGACTCTCACCACCGGGCTGACCGCGAAGCTGAACGACGCCAAGCTCGACGCGCAGACGGCGCTGGACGCCGCGCTGGCCGCGCAGTTGGCCGCCGGGGTTCAGGCCGGCGTGGACCTGTCCACCGTGGTCGCCGCGAACGCCCAGATGCAGGCCCTGCTGGATACCGCCCTGCAGGCCAAGCTGGCCGCCGACGCCGCCGCGGGCGTCGTGACCGGTCTGCAGCTGCAACTGGACGCCGCCAATGCGGGCCTCGCCGCCGCATTGAGCGCCCAGGCCGCGCTGACCGCCGCCGCGGCGGCCGCGCTCGCCGCCGGTGTCGCCCTGGTGGTGGCACTGAACCTGGGCGGGCAGCTGTTCGACGCCATCGGCATCACCAAGATCGACTCGACGACCGCGATCGTCACCGATACCGGGGTGAAGCTGGTCGGAATCTTCGACGGCGACGGGGCCTTCACCGTCGTGGACTACTACCGCACGGGTGAGAACGGCGTGGAGACCCTCGCCGGTGGCCTGCCGCCGGTGGAACTCGCGCTGGGCGACGGGCCCGCCGACGACTCGGGCGTGCCGTTCGCCCTGCTGGGCGCGGGGGCGCTCGGTCTGGTCGCGGCGGCGGGCGCGGGCACGCTGGTCATCCGGCGCCGGCGCGGCGCGACCCACGACGCCCTTGCCTAGGGCACGGCTCTGGCTGGTGGGCGCGGCCGCGATCGCGCTCATCGCCGGATGCTCGAGCGAATCGGCCACGCTGCCGCCGCCTGATCGTTCACCGGTACCGTCCCGGATCGAAGCGACCGCCGCGGCGGGCGTCATCGCGCCCGCCGAGCCGACCGCCATCGAACTGCGTTCCCCGGCCGGGGAGACGTACCTGAGCAGCCCGCTCAACGCCGAGAAGCTCATGCGGGTGGGACAGCGCCTGAATCCGGTCAACGAGCTGCCGGTGTGGTGGGGCGAGAGCGGTGTGCCCGGGACCGACACCAGGGAGACGGTTCTGGTCGCGGGACACAACTACAGCAAACGCGTCGCCCCGTTCCGGTCGCTGCGCGTGGTGCAACCCGGTGACCTGGTGCTGTTGAGCACGCCGAACGGGGTGCTGCGGTACACGGTCGAGCGCACGACCCCGCTGCCCAAGGGATCGCTGCTGAGCCAGAACGAGTTGCGCGACCACGTTCCCGGTCGCCTGATCCTGGCCAATTGCGATGTCGTGGACGGTGAACCGACCGACAACAATTACCTGGTGATCGCCCAGCTGGAACGGCCCGCGAGCTGAACCGGATCGGCGACCGCCGCGGATCGCGGGCACCCGGCTTCCTCGTTACGCCGGGTGTCCGCGATGTCGTTGTGCCACAGTGCTTTCAGCGCGGCTCGGCATACTTCAGCGCAGCGGGAAGCCCTGCGCCTCGAGCTGCTCGCGCAGCCGGTGGCGGCCGTTGAGGGCGGCCGCCGAACGCAGCCGGCCCAGTACGCGCTCGGTCCAGGAGTGCGCGAGGTTCTGCTCGGCGTAGAACTCCGCGATCCGGGTCTCGTACTCGGCGATGTGGCCCAGTTGTCCTGCCGCGTCGTAGGTTTCGGCGTGCAGCACCGCTTCGCGGGGCAGGCGCGGCTTGACGCGGGCGTCCTCGGCCGGGTCCGGTACACCGACGACCAGGCCCACGACCGCGAAAACGCCGGGGGGAAGGCCCAATTCGACGGCGACCTGCTCGGGATTGTTGCGGATCGCGCCGATGTACACGGTGCCCAAGCCCAGGGATTCGGCGGCCACCAGCGCGTTCTGGGCGGCCAGCGCCGCGTCCAGGAAGGCGACGTAGCTGGTTTCCAGGTAGTCCGCGCCGGTGAGTTCGGTGTCGCGGTCGGCGGCCAGTGCGCGCAGGCGGGCCACGTCCGCGGTCCACACCAGCAGGACCGGGGCCTGGCGGATGTGCTCCTGGTCCCCGGCCAGCGCCGCCAGGCGCGCCTTGCGCTCGGGATCGCGGATCGCGACCACGCTCCACACCTGCAGGTTCGAGGAGGTGGGTGCGGACTGCGCCGCCGAAATCAGCAGCGAGAGCACCTCATCGGACACCGGATCGGGCAGGTACCGGCGCACGGATCGATGCTCGTGCAGCACCTGCAGGACGGAGTTCCACGCCGCCGGGGCGGACGGCGCGGGGTCGCGGTAGCGCTGGGCCACGATCTGATCGGGGGCGGAAACGGTCTGCGTCATGCCCGCCATCGTCGCCGCCCCGCCGCGCCGCGTCAGGTATTGCCCGCAGCTCGAGCCGAACTGCGGGCGCCGTCCCTCGGCTACCGCACCGACTCGGCCGGTGCCGGATGCGCGCCGACCGGGGTGAGTCCGGACAGCACCGGCGGCAGCGGTGCGGTGTGTAGCACGCCGAGGCGCTGGGTCGCGCGGGTCAGCGCGACATACAGTTCGGTCGCGCCGCGCGGGCCGTCGGTGAGAATCCGCTCCGGATCCACCACCAGCACCGCGTCGAATTCCAGCCCCTTGGTCTCCGAGGCCGGGACGGTTCCCCGCACGCCGGGCGGCCCGATCACGATGCTGGTGCCGGGCCGGCCCGCCTCGTCGCGCACGAATTCGGCTATGGCGCCGGGAATTTCATCGACCTCGAGCTGCCGGGACCAGGGTTCGACACCGCAGGCTCGGACCGATTCCGGCGCCCGGACATCGGGTGCGAACTCGGCGAGCACCGCCGCCGCGACCGCCATGATCTCGGCCGGGGTGCGGTAGTTCACGGTCAGCGAGCGATAGACCCAGCGGCCGGGCACGTAAGGCTCGAGCATCTCGCCCCAGGTCCGCGCGCCCGCCGCCGATCGGCGCTGCGCGAGGTCGCCGACGATGGTGAAGGAACGACCGGGACAGCGGCGCATGAGAACTCGCCAGTCCATCGCCGAGAGTTCCTGCGCCTCATCGACAACGATGTGCCGGTAGGTCCACTCCCGGTCCGCCGCGGCGCGTTCGGCCAGCTCCCGGGTGTCGCGTTCGAGAAAGCGATCGGCCAGATCCTCGGCGTAGAGCATGTCGGTGGCGAACAGATGGTCCTCGTCGTCCATCATGTCCTCGCGGCTGACCATGTTCTCCAGCACGGTCGCCGCGTAGGCCGCCTCCGCCCGGCGTTCGCGTTCGGCGCCGTCGTCCGCGGGCTTGTCCGGGCCGAGCAGATCCACCAGCTCGTCGAGCAGCGGAACGTCCGACACCGTCCAGGGGGCGTCCGCGTCCCGGCCGAGCGCGGGGTCGGCGCCCGCCGCCGCCAATCGTTCGGGCGACGAATACAGCTGGGACAGCAGCGTTTCCGGCGTCAGTACCGGCCAGAGCTCATCGACCGCGGCCTGGAAAGGCCGGTGCTCGGCGAGTTCTTCGAGCAGGTCGGTGCGCAGCTGCTCCCAGGCTTCGCGATCGGATCGGGTCAGCCAGCCCTTGCCGATCCGCGCGATCGCCCGTTCGGTCAGCGCCCAGGTGAGGATCTCCAGGAAGACCGCCCGCGCCTCGTTGTGCGGGCGGCCGCTCTCGCGCGCCTCCTGCCGGGCCCAGCCGGCGATCTCGGCGTCGATGCGCACGGTGACGTCGGCCAGATCGATGGGCAGCGGATCCAGCGGTACCCGCTGCCGGTCGGCGATCGCCGCCGCGAGCACCTCGAGCATGCGCAGTGAACCCTTGTGCCGCGCGGCGTCCGGGGTGTCCTCGGCGGTGGCGTGCAGGCCGGGGAGCAGGTCCGCGGTGGTGGTGAAGACGACGTTCGTCTCGCCCAGCGACGGCAGCACGCGGCTGATGTGGCGCAGGAACGCGGGATTGGGGCCGACCACGAGCACGCCGTGCCGTTCCATCTGCTCCCGTTTTGTGTACAGCAGGTACGCGACGCGGTGCAGGGCCACCACGGTCTTGCCCGTACCCGGGCCGCCCTCGATCACCAGGACGCCCGGGTGATCGAGGCGGATGATCTCGTCCTGTTCGGACTGGATGGTCGCCACGATGTCGCCCATGCCGTCGCCGCGCGGCGCGTTCACCGCGGCGAGCAGTGCGGCGTCACCGCGTTCGGCGCCGTCCGGACGGCCGAGCACCTCGTCGGTGAAATCCGTCACGATGCGCCCGCGCGTGTGGAATTGCCTACGCCTGCTCATGTTCTCGGGGGTCGCGGCGGTGGCGGTGTAGAACGCGCGCGCCGCGGGCGCCCGCCAATCCAGCAGCAGCGGTTCGAATTCGTCGTTCTCGTCCAGGATGCTGATGCGGCCGATGTACGAGTGCTCGCCGTCGATCGTGTCCAGTCGCCCGAAGCACAGGCCGTTGTCGGCCACGTCGAGCCGTTTGGCCTGCTTGGCCAGCGCGCGCACCTCGAATTCCCGTTCCATGGGCGATCCGGCCTGACCCCGCAGTGCCGCCGCGTACTGTCCCTTCACCCGTGCGCGCTCGGCGTCGAGTCGCGCGTACAGCCCGGTCACGTACTCGCGTTCGGACCGCAGTTCCTCGTCATATCCCCGTACCGACATTCGTCCCTGCCTTCCGGGCGATGGCATCGCGGCCACCACCGTCCCGTCGGCGCGGACCGGACCGCCCGCCGGTCTCGGTCCACGCATCGTGTCGTCTCCTGTTTTCGCTGGTTCCAGGCTCAGGTGAGCGAGTATGCCCCCGCCCCCGGGCCTTGCCGCAAGCCCCGGGGTGCGCTATAGATTGGAAGGGGAAGAGAGAGCCGCTCGCTCGCCGAGCACGTGCCCCGCCCCGCACGATCATTAAGCGCTGTTTCGCAATATCGGCAAGAAACCATCGCTGGACCCGGTCTATCGGGCCGCGCACCATAGAACCATGACCGCGCCCCTGCACCCCGCTGAGCTGCTCTTCGGCACCAATCTGGTCGCGATGGTGACCCCCATGCAGCCCGGCGGCACGATCAGCCGACCCGACCTCGACACTCTCGTCGACCACCTGCTCGCCACCGGCTGTGACGGACTCGTCGTCGGCGGCACCACCGGCGAATCACCCACCCTCACCGACACCGAAGTGGCCGGTCTCGTGCGCGCGGTCTCGGACCGAGCCGGGGGCCGCGCCCGCGTGATCGCCGGTGTCGGCACGTACGACACGGCCTCGACCGTGCGCAAGGCCCGCGAGGCCGAAGCGGCCGGCGCGGACGCGCTGCTGCTGGTGTGCCCGTACTACTCTCGCCCGCCGCAGGCCGGCGTGATCCGGCACTGCCTGGCGGTAGCCGACGCGACCGAACTGCCCGTCATGCTCTACGACGTCCCCGCGCGCACCGCCATGGAGCTGACCGCGGCCACGATCGTCGAGCTCTCCGGCCATCCGCGGATTCGCGCGGTGAAGGACGCGAAAGGCGATCTGTACGAGGCGATGACGGTGATGAACCGTACCTCGCTGGCCTACTACTGCGGCATCGACGAGCTGAATCTGCCGTACCTGGCGGCCGGGGCAGCCGGTGTGCTCAGCGTGGTGGGCAACGCCGTCGCCGACCGGAACGCCGAACTCATCGCGGCGGTGCGCCGCGGCGATCTGGATTCCGCTCGCGCCCTGCATGTTTCGCTCATTCCCATCATCGACTCGCTGATGCGGACCACCGGGGGCGCGATCATGGCCAAGGCCGCGCTGGCCGAACTCGGCATCATCGAGCACCCGACCGTGCGGCTCCCGCTGGTCGAAGCACCGGCGGCGGATCTGCTCGCTCTGGGAGCGGCCCTGTCCACCATCGGCGTTCGCGTCTGACGCGACACGCAGTACGCGCTGGCAATTCCCGATGAGAACCGAGCGGTCGGTAAGAATTCGGGAATGGCCACCGATGATGCGAATTCGCCGTCGCGACTGATCGACGCGCGGATCGAGGAATTGGGCGATTGGCGTGGCGAGACCCTGGCCCGGATTCGCGCCCTGGTGCGGCGCGCCGATCCGGAGGTCGTGGAGGAATGGAAGTGGCGGGGCGTTCCGGTGTGGTCGCACGACGGGATGATCTGCACGGGCGAGACCTACAAGGATTACGTGAAGGTCACCTTCGCCAAAGGCGCGCTGCTGCCCGACCCGCAGGGGCTGTTCAATTCCAGCCTCGACGGCAATACCCGCCGCGCCATCGATATTCGGGCCGAGGACACCCTCGACGAGCACGCGTTCAAAGCGCTGATCGCGGCCGCGGTCGCGCTCAATACCGCCCGATAGGTTCGGTATATCCCGGACGTTTCCCTACCGCGAGGTGAGATCGCGGTCCGGCCGCAGTTCGCGGCGCGGCGGGACCGGCAGCGTCCGGACCGCGCGGACCGTGCCCCGCAGCAGTCGCAGCACCGGCACGGTGAAGATCCCGGCGAGCCGGGTGTACGGCCAGATCGCGATGAGCACCATGACGATCAGCCCGCGAATCTGGTAGAGCGCGGGCGCGTGCTGCATGACCTCGGGATTCGGCTGCAGCGTCAGCAGCGAGCGTATCCAGGTGAAAAGCGTTTCGGCGGTGCGATACCGGTCATCGCTCGAGTTCGGATCGAAGGTGATCAGCACCGCGCTGACCATGGTCGCGACCAGCACCGGCAGCGTGATCCGGTCGATCGGGGTCACCCGCGGCCGGGATTCGGCCGCGATGAGCGGCGGCACCAGAATCAGTCCGGCGCCCACGATCGCGAGCGGTACGGCGACGAACTGACCGATCATCAGAATCACGTACACCGTCCCCTCCGGCCGTGAATGCGGACCGGAGACAACCATTTCGGTGAATCGGACCGCGGCCAGCAGCGGCACCCCGGTGCGAAATGCCAAGCTGCCCAGCCATTGCGCGCGATCGATCCGGGGCCCGTACAGGTAGGCCAGGAAACGATCGCGCCGATAGCGCCAGATATGGCCCGCGACGCAGGAAAGCAAAGCGGCACAGGGCAGGAAGACCCATACCAGGTACATCATGGCGTGACTTCCTTGCCCGAGCAGCTACCGCGTTGTCGCACCACTCTTGCACGAACGCGGTGCCGGGAAAAGAGGGCAGCGGGAGTGTCCGCACGAAGCCTGGCCCGACTGAAAAGCCGGGCCTGACCTTTATGTCTGAGTCCTGCGCGAGGTTACTTGGTGGCCGGGGGAGTGAACGGCTGGTTGATGGTGGTGAAGTACTGCACCGCGGCCAGAATGGCGACCGGGGCGGTGATCAGAATCTGACCGGCGAGGGTGCCGAGGAACCCGACCAGGCTCGCGCCGACGATGCAGCCGCCCAGCGGTCCCGCGCCGAACAGGGCGAGCAGCGGGGTCGTCGCGGCGAAGGCGACGCCGGCGCCGACCAGGCAGCCGAAGGCCGCGCCGCCGATGCCGCCGACGACGGTGGCGATGCTGGCGCCGAGGCTGATGGTGGAGCCCAGCCGGCTCCAGGCCGCGACCTCCCGGTCGTACTCGGACTTCCAGGGCGCCTGGTTCTCATAGGGCAGGGCGACCGGCTGGTAGACCGCGTGCGCCAGATCGAATCGGGGCGTCAGGGTCGCGGTGCGGTCGGTGATGTCCGCGGCGATCGGGAACACGAAATCGTCGACGCGGAAGGCGAGTTCGGTGCCCGCGACGGTGACGCCGTTGGCGGCCTTGACCTTGAAGACGCCATCCTCGACGACCATGGAGCCGGCGTCGGTGGTGATGACGGTATTGGTCTGTGTGGTGGTAGTGGTGTAGTTGATCGCGGTTGACTCGGTCGAATCTGCCTGCGGTGCAGCACTACTCGTTCCCGTCGCGATCACGGATGCGGTGCTCAGGGTGGCGGCGAGTAGGGCGACCTTGGTGAATCTCACTGCGGGTGAACCTCTTTCCATTCCCTCATCAGGGCGTGCTCGGGTCAGCCCCGGCACGAACGCGTTCGATTGCGTTGCGGGGCTGAATATTTCGATCTCGTCCGACCGGATCTCAACACTCGCGACTGCTGCGAATTTCCTGAGCAGTTGCTGTGAATCGGACAAGCGACACACTAGGGTAGGCAAGCCTTACCTTTCAAGACCTTCGTTACCTTCCCTCACGAGAAATCCGGAGAGAACGAAAACATGGATGCGAGCCCGCGCACACGGCCCCGGCACTGGCCGGGCTGGCTGCTGACGGTGGTGATACTGGCGGCAACATGCCTGCTCAGCCTGCTGATCGGCGCCAAATCTATTCCGGTCGGCGAGGTCTGGCAGGCGCTGTGGTGGGCCGACGGCTCACCGGACCATCTGATCATCACCGGGTACCGGGTGCCGCGCACCCTGCTCGGCCTGCTCGCGGGCCTCGCGCTCGGCGTCGCGGGCTGCCTCATGCAGGGCCTGACCCGCAATCCCCTGGCTGATCCGGGCCTGCTCGGCATCAACGCCGGAGCCGCTTTCGCCATCGCGCTCGCGGTCGCTTTTCTCGGCGCGACCGAGATCACCTCGTACGTCTGGTTCGGCTTCGCGGGAGCCGCGGTGGTATCTCTCATGGTTTACCGGCTCGGTACAGCGGGTAGACAGGGCGCCGATCCGATTCGGCTCACCCTCGCCGGGGTCGCGGTGACCGCGGTTCTCACCGGCCTGACCAAGGGTTTGATCCTGTTGAACACCAAGGCTTTCGAAGAGATGCGGGAGTGGGATTCGGGGTCGCTCACCGGCCGCGGGTACGACGTCATCGCCGGCGCCGCACCGTTCATCGGACTCGGTCTGGTGCTCGCGGTGATCGCCGCCCGCTCGCTCAACGCGCTGGCGCTCGGCGATGACCTGGCGCACGCGCTGGGCGTGCACGTGGGCCGCACCCGCCTGCTCACCGCCACCGCGCTCACCCTGCTGTGCGGTACCGCGACCGCCGCGGTCGGCCCGATCACCTTCATCGGCCTGGCGGTGCCGCACATCGCGCGCCGGCTGGTCGGGCCGGACCAGCGGTGGATCGTCACCTACTCCATGCTGCTCGCGCCGATTCTGGTGCTGGGCTCGGATGTGATCGGCCGCCTGCTCATTCGGCCCGACGAGGTACCCGCCGGGCTGGTCACCGCCTTCCTCGGCGCACCCGTGCTGATCTGGCTGGCGCGCCGGGACCGGGTGAGTGCGGCATGAGCTCGACCATCGACTTCGGCCGGTCGCTGCTGACGGTGCGTACCCGGCGGGTGACCGCGCGGGTGGGGTTGCGCACCACGGTGGTGTGCGCGGTGCTGGTGATCGCGGCCCTGCTCATGGGCGTGGTGGCGCTGGGCACCGGCGACTACGCCATCGCCCCCGACCGGGTGGTGCGGGCGCTGTTCGTCGGCGATCACCGCTTCGATCGACTCGTGGTGTGGGAGTGGCGCTTTCCGCGCGTGATCCTGGCCTTGGTGCTGGGCGCCGCGCTCGGGGTGAGCGGCGCCATTCTGCAGTCGGTGACCCGCAATCCGCTGGGCAGCCCCGACATCATCGGCTTCAACACCGGTGCCTACACCGGGGCCCTGATCGTCATGCTGAGCCTGGGCGGCGGTGGATTCCAGACCGCCACCGGCGCTTTCGTCGGCGGGGTCGTGACCGCGCTCGCCATCCAGCTGCTGGCGTTCCGGCACAACGTATCCGGCTTCCGGCTGATCATCGTGGGTATCGGGGTGAGCGCCATGCTGTCGGCGGTCAACACCTGGCTGATCCTGCGGGCGGATCTGCACGCGGCCATGTCGGCCGCGGCCTGGGGCGCGGGGTCGCTCAACGGGCTGTCCTGGCCGCAGGTCGCGCCCGCGCTGATCATTCTCGCGCTGCTCGCCGTGGCGCTCGGCCCGGTGGTGCGGTGGCTGCCGGTGCTGGAACTCGGTGACGATCAGGCGAGTTCGTTCGGCATCCGGGTGGGGCGGGCCCGCCTGTCGCTCATCGTGCTGAGCGTCGCGCTCACCGCCGTGGCCACCGCGGTCGCCGGGCCGATCGCGTTCGTGGCGCTGGCCGCACCGCAATTGGGCCGGAAACTGGCGCGTACGCCATCCGTCGCGCTCGCCCCGGCCGCCGCCATGGGGTCGCTGCTGCTGGTGACCTGCGACTGGATCGCACAGCGTTTGTTCGCGCCCACCCCGCTGCCGGTCGGCGTGGTCACCGTCTCGATCGGTGGGCTGTATCTGGTGTATCTGCTGCTGGCCGAGGCCCGGCGGACTTAGGAGGACGGGACGATGCTCGACAAACAGGATGCCGTCGCGGAAGCGGGCGCCGGCGCGCGGTTGCGCGCGGACCGGGTGCGGCTGGGGTATCGCGGGCGCACGATCAGCGATCAACTCTCGGTGGACGTGCCGGACGGCGCGTTCACGGTGATCATCGGGCCGAACGCCTGCGGCAAATCGACCCTGCTGCGCGCGCTGGCCCGGTTGCTCGCGCCCGAGAGCGGCACGGTGCTGCTGGACGGGAAGGCGATCGGCTCGTATCCGGCCAAGGAGGTGGCGCGCCGAATCGGTTTGCTGCCACAGACTTCCACCGCGCCCGAGGGGATTCGGGTGGCGGATCTGGTGGCGCGCGGACGCTATCCGCACCAGTCGCTGCTGCGCCAGTGGTCGCGGGCCGACGAGGAGGCGGTGACCGCGGCGATGGCGGCCACCGGGGTCGGTGAGCTGTCCGCGCGGGCGGTGGACGAGCTGTCCGGCGGGCAGCGGCAGCGGGTGTGGATCGCGATGGTGCTGGCGCAAGATACGCCCGTTGTGCTGCTGGATGAGCCCACCACGTACCTGGACATCGCCCATCAAATCCAGTTGCTGGATCTGTGCCGGAACTTGAATCGGGAGTCGGGGCGGACCGTTGTCGCGGTGCTGCACGATCTGAATCACGCGTTCCGGTACGCCGATCACCTCATCGCCATGAAGGACGGCGCCGTGGTCGCGGCCGGACCGCCGCGGCGCATCGTCACCGCCGAACTGGTCAGCGAGGTGTTCGCGCTCGGCTGCCGGATAATCGACGATCCGGAAACCGGTGCACCGCTGGTGATTCCGTGGGCGGAGAACGCGGCGCAGGCCGGGTAGGGCGCTGACCGGCGCGAATCGAAGGTTCCCCACGCTAAGTAAACGTAGGCTAACCTACCTTCTGCTGCGCCGGCGTCTCCGGTCGAACCGGATACGCCCGCCACCGAATTCGAATCTCGTTGTAGGTGAGGGGAGTTGCCGTGTTGCCGTTGACCGGACCACAGCTGGGCATCTGGAACGCACAGCGCTTCGATCCGGAGTCGGGCCGCTACCTGGTCGGCGAGGTGCTGGAGATCTCCGGAACCGCGCCGATCGGGGTGGATGCGCTGGCCGAGGCCATTCGCCGGACAATTGCTGAAGCCGAGAACATGCGGCTGCGGTTCCACGACACCGAGGACGGCCCGCGGCAGTCCGTGCTCGACGGCGCGGGCGAACTGCGGCCGCTGATCGACCTGCGGGCCGCGGCGGATCCGACGGCGCTGGCCCACGAGGCCGTGGCGCTCGAGCGGCGGCGGGCCGCGGAGTTCTGCCGGGGCATGGTGGATCGGCAGCTGTACAGCTACACGATCATCCGGCTCGGCGAGAACCGGGTCTGGTGCGTGCAGCTCTATCACCACCTCATCGTGGACGGGTACAGCGCGGCGCTGCTCTCGCGCCGGGTCGCGGCGCACTACACGGCGCTGCGGCGCGGAACGGCGCCGCGCGGGAACACCTTCGGGACGATCGAGGCGCTGGTCGCCGAGGAGCGGGAGTATCGCGCGGGGGAGCAGTTCACCCGCGATCGCGACTTCTGGCGCGCGCAGCTCACGCCGTGGCCGGATCTGGACGGGCGCGGCACCCACGTCGGTGGCGCGGTGGAGCGCACGATTCGCGCCGAGGCCGCGTTGCCGGCCGAAACCCTTGCCGCCCTGCGGGAATGCGCCGAACGGCTGGGCATCACCTGGGCCGATGTCTTCGTCGCCGCCTACGCCGCGTTCTTGAGCAGGCACCTGGGCACTTCCGATGTGGTGATCTCCATGCTGCTCATGGGCCGCGTCGGCCGCGCCGCCCTGACCACCCCCGCCATGGCGGTGAACGTGCTGCCGCTGCGGGTCGGGGTCGCCGCGGGTGACCGCCTCGGGGAACTCGGCCCGCGCGTCGCCGCCACCCTGGGCGAGATACGCGCGCATCAGCGCTACAGCGGCGACGATCTGGCCCGCGACTTCCACGGCCGGGGCGCCGGCGAGCTGCTGCACGGGGTCGGGGTCAACCTGAAGGTCTTCGACTTCGCGCTGGATTTCGATGGCGCGCAGGGCATTCTGCGCAACGTGGCGGGCGGGCCGCCCGAGGATCTCGGCCTGACGGTGACCCCGCTGGCCGACGGCACGCTGCTGCTCGGCTTCGAATCCGATGCGCGGAACAATGATTCGGAGTCGGTCCGCGCCCGCCTCGACGGCCTGGTCCGGGTCCTGGAAGCCTTCACCGGGCCGGACAAGCCCGCGGTCGGCGCACTGGAACTGCTGGATCACCGGCGCCGGTCCGACCTCCTGACGGCTCGGTCCGTCTCACCCCCGCCCGGACGCCCCGAGTCGGTCCCCGCCGCCCTCACCCGCCTGGCAGCCACGCAGCCGGACGCGATCGTCCTCGAGGACGACCGGGTGCGCTGGACCGCGGCGGAATTCGACGCCCGCGTGAACCAGCTCGCCCGGCTGCTGCGCACACGAGGGGTCGGCCCGGAGGTCGTCGTCGGTGTCGCTCTTCCACGCACCGCCGAGTTCGTGGTGGCCGCCTTCGCGATCTGGCGCGCGGGCGGCATCTACCTGCCGCTCGATCCCGAGTATCCGGCCGCCCGCCTGCGCGACATGATCGCCGATGCCGCACCGTTGTTGGTGCTGAGCACGGGCGACGCAGCTTCCGAACTGATCACGAATGCAGCCGCACGAGCGGATGAGACCGCCGGTGGCGAAGCGGATTTCCCGGCCTCGAGGGCCATACCGCGGGCGGACGACCTGGAAGGCCCGGCGAATCGCGCTGTAAAGCAGCCCGATCCAAGGTCGAGCGATCGATCGCCGCTCGCCGACGCCCACCCCGGGTTCATCGCCGACCCGCTGCGGTACGGCGATTCCGACGTCGTGGCAACCCCGCCGGAGGTCGAAGGTGTCGCGACAAGGACCGGCCACGAGGCGATGGGGCCCGAGCCGGTTCGCTCTGTAAAGGAGCCGGATTCAGCGCCGTTGCCACAGGTTGTGCGAGCGACGGCAGCTCGGGCCTGGCCGGACGTGGTTGCCGTCGACGGGCCGGAATTCGGTGCCGAACTGGCGCGGTACGACGGTACGGCGGGGGATCTCGGCGCGGTGGACGAGTCGAACAGTGGCGCGTACCTGATCTACACCTCGGGGTCCACCGGCCGTCCCAAGGGCGTGCTGGTCGAGCACGGGGCCCTGGGGCAGTTGCTCGCCGCGCACCGGGACGGGATGTTCGCGGCCGCGCGGGGGTGTGACCGGCCGTTGCGGGTCGCGCACACCACGTCGTTCGCGTTCGACGCCGCGCTGGACCCGCTGCTGTGGCTGCTGGACGGGCATCGGGTTCGCCTGTACGACAGCGTGATCCGGCGGGATCCGGCAGCGCTGGTCGCCGCGTTCGAGCGGGACGGGATCGACGTCGTCGACGGGACGCCGGGGTTCGCCGGGGCCCTGTTCGAACACGGGCTGGCGGACATCGCGCCGCGACTGGTCGCGCTCGGGGGCGAGGGATGTCCGCCGGAGCTGTGGCGGCGAATCCGGGCCGAGGGGGTGAACGCGGTCAACCTGTACGGGCCGACCGAGGGGGCCGTAGACGCCAGCCGGGCGGTCGTCGCCGGGGACGTGCCGGTGATCGGGCATCCCCTGCCGGGTACGCGAATGTATCTGCTCGACAACGCATTGCAGGTAGTCGACGACGCGCGGGTGGGGGAGCTGTACCTCGCGGGGCCGAACATCGCGCGGGGCTACCTCGGGCGGCCCGGGGCCACGGGGGAGCGATTCGTGCCCGACCCGTTCGGCCCGCCGGGTGCGCGCATGTACCGCACCGGTGATCGGGCCCGCTGGATTGCCGGGGGCGGCTACGAATACCTGGGCCGGGTCGACAACCAGGTGAAGATCCGCGGGCACCGAGTCGAGTTGGGCGAGGTGGAGGCCGCGCTCGGCGCGCTGCCGGGGGTCCGGGCCGCCGCCGCGGACATTCGCGAGATCGCGGGGCGGGCCACGCTCGTCGGCTACGTGGTGGCCGAGCGGAGCGATGAACCCGATGTGCTCGAATTGCGTTCGCGAATGGCCGATTCGGTGCCGGATCACCTCGTGCCCGCGCGGGTGGTCGTGCTCGCCGCACTGCCGTTCACCGTCAACGGCAAGGTGGATCGGGCGGCGCTGCCGGCGCCGGATGCGCTCGCGGCCGGACGCGCGGCGACCACCCCGGCCGAGGCCGTGCTCTGCGAGATCGTCTCCGCCGCACTGGGTCACGACGCGGTGAGTGTCGACGACGACTTCTTCGGGGCCGGCGGCGACAGCATCACTGCGATCACCGTCAGCAGCCGCCTGCGTGAGCGCGGGCTGCTGCTGACCCCGCAGGAACTGCTGACCCGGCGCGGGCTGGGTGAGCTCGCGGCCCTGGCGGGGCCGGTGGCAGTAGCCGGAGCGGGCGGCGGGGAATCGAATCCGATTTCGCCCGAGACGAGTTCGCTGCCGGGGGCCGGTACTGTCGCCACCGCGCAGGCACAGCCCTGGAACGGGCGCGATGTCGGCCGGGACCGGGTTGGCGCGGCGCCCTTCGCAAGCACGGACAGGCGGTTCCCCGAACGCTCCACCGAACCCGACGACCACCGCACCGCTTCGATCGCGCTATCGCAGCGCGAGATCGATGACCTGACCGCCGAATACGGCCCGATCGCCGACGTGCTGCCGCTGTCTCCGCTCCAGGAGGGTTTGCTCTACCACGCCCTCCGGGACGGCGCGGCGGACGTCTACACCATGACCGCGCGCTTCGACCTGGCCGGTCCGGCCGATGCGGCGCGGCTGGCGGCGGCGTTCGACCGGGTGCTCACCCGGCATCCGAACCTGGGCGCGGCGTTCTGCTACGAGCGGTTCGACCAACCGGTGCAGGTGATTCCGCGCGACCCGCGCGTGCGCTGGCGTACCGCGGATCTGCGTGACCTGGCGCCGGCCGAGGCCGAGCACGAGGCCGCGGAGCTGGCCCGCCGGGCCGGAGTCGAACCCTTCGACATCGCCCGGCCGCCGCTGCTGCGCGTCCAGTTGATCCACCTGACCGACTCGGTGCATCGGCTGATCCTCACCGCCCACCATCTGCTCGCGGACGGATGGTCGGTGCCGATCATTCTGCGCGAGGCGCTCACGCTCTACCACGAGAGCGAGAGCGAAAAGCTCACCGCACCGGGCTATTACGGCGACTATTTGGCCTGGCTCGCCGCCCGCGACACCGCGGGCGCCATCGAACGGTGGCGGACCTACCTCGGCGGCCTGGCGCGGGGATCGCTCCTGGGCCGGCCCGGGCAGCGCTCGGAACCCGTGGCGCTGCGAGTGCCGTTGCCGGACAACGCCTCCTCCGCCCTGAACGTGCTGGGCCGCGAACACGGCCTGACGATGAACACCCTGCTGCAGGCCGCGTGGGCCCTGACCCTGGCGGAGCACCTGGGTTGCGACGACGTCGTCTTCGGCACGGTGGTGTCCGGCCGCCCCGCCGAACTGCCGGGCGTCGAGTTCACCGTCGGCCTGTTCAGCAACACGGTTCCGGTTCGGCTGCACTGGGACTCGGACCGGCCGCCCGTCGCCCAGCTCGCCGAATTCCAGCGCGACAGCTTCGACATGCAGGCCCTGGGCCACCTCGGCCTGGCCACGCTCGAACGCGCCGCCGGGCTGGGACAGCTCTTCGACAGCCTCGTGGTGTACCAGAACTTCCCCAAAACCGGCCTGCGCCAGCCGGAATCCCACGATCTGCGGGTCGCGGACGTCGAGGTGCACAGTCTCACCCACTACCCGGTCATCGTCACCGCACTCCCCGGCGACGCCTTCGAACTGGTGCTGCACCACGACCCGGCGGCGGTATCCGCTTCCCTGGCAACGCATCTGGCCGCCCGGCTGAGTGGAATGCTCACCGCGCTGACCGTGAACTCCGCGGCGACGGTCGCGTCGATCCTCGAGTCCGCACCCGCCGCCGACACCCGCGGGTCGACCCTGGCCTGCTGGGAGTCCACGACACCGGTCGGCCCGCACGAACCCGCCGTCACCGCGGGGGACCACACCCTGACCTACGGCGAGTTCCAAGCGCGCGTCAATCGCCTGGCGCGCTGGCTCATCGCGCGCGGCGTCGCGCCCGAGACGGTGGTCGTGGTCGCCATGGAACGCGGCGTGGAGTCCGTGATCGCCGCCCACGCCATCAGCCGCTCGGGCGGCGTCTACCTGCCGATCGACCACACGCAACCGGCCGAGCGCATCGACGTCATCCTCGAAACCGCCGGTCCGGCACTGGTTCTCACCCGCACCGCTGACGACTTCACGACCGGCCGCGCGCCCGTCGTCACGCTGGACACCCTCGATACCGCCGGTTTCGCGGCCACCCCGATCACCGACGCCGACCGCCGCGCGCCACTGCACGCGAGCAACGCCGCCTATCTCCTGTTCACCTCGGGCTCCACCGGCGTCCCCAAAGGCGTGACCGTTCCACACGCCGCCATCGTGAACACCTTCGAATGGCTGCAACGCCAACAGCGTTTCGGCGCGGGCGACACCGTGCTGTACCGCACCCCGCCCACCTTCGACGCCTCGCTCCTCGAGCTCTATCTACCGCTGCTCGTCGGCGCGCGCATCGTGCTGACCCGGCCCGGCGGGCACCGCGACCCGTACTACCAGGCCGGGCTCATTCGCGCCGAGCGGGTGAACGCCATCCAGATGACGACCTCCATGCTGACGGTCCTGAGCGAGGAAGCCGACCTGTCCGGCGCGACGACCCTGCGCAGCGTCTGGACCGGCGGCGAGGCGCTCCCGCCCGCCACCGCCCATCGCATGCGCGCGCTGACCGGCACGCGGGTGTTCAACCTGTACGGTCCCACCGAGGCCGCCGTCTGCATCACCCATCACGAAACCGCCGACGCCGACGTGGATTCGGTGCCGATCGGCGTGCCCGCCACCGGCGCCGGGGTCCGCGTCCTCGACGAGACCCTGCACCCGGTCCCACCCGACACCCTCGGCGACCTCTACCTGACCGGCGTGCAACTGGCCCGCGGCTACCTGACCCGCCCCGGCCTGACCGCCGCGACGTTCGTCGCCGATCCCGCCGGCGTCGGCGACCGCATGTACCGCACCGGCGATCTGGTGCGCTGGGGCCCGCACGGCGAACTCGACTACCTCGGCAGGTCCGACACCCAGATCAAACTCCGCGGCCAGCGCATAGAACTGGGCGACATAGAGTCCGCCCTCCTCCGCTGCCCCGGCGTGGCCCAGGCCGTGGTCCTGCTCCGCGAGGACACCCCCGGCGACCAACGCCTGGTCGCCTACCTGATCCCCGCCGCCGCAACAACTCTCGACACCGACGCGGTCACCGCACACCTGCGCACCGTGCTCCCGGCCCACATGCTCCCCGCCGCGCATGTGGTCCTGGACAAGATCCCGCGCACCGCCAGCGAGAAGATCGACCGCAAAGCCCTGCCGGCCCCGGCAGCTGACGGCGGACCCGACGAAGGTGCGGTCCGTACGGACACGATCGACATCGGATCGGACGCCGATCGGGCCGAACCGCAGCCGGGCACCGGGACTTCCGGCCGGACCGTCGACGACATCCGCGCCGCCATGGCCACCGTGCTCTCCCTGGCCGATCTCGCCCCGGACGCGGACTTCTTCGCCACCGGCGGTCATTCGCTCACCGCCGTTCGGCTGACCGGCAGGCTCCGCCGCGCGGGCCTGGACGTGGTGCTGGACGACATCTTCGCCGCGCCCACCGCCATCGGACTGGCCGCGCTCATCCAGGAGCGGGCCGGATTCGGTTCCCACCTACCAGCGGCGTCCGACGCCGAGCACATCGAAACCTGGGCACCGCAGGGTGATTCACGCTCGGCTGCGCGTGGCCCGGCCGGCCCCGCCGATGACGCACCGGTAGCGACCACCGCTCACGACACTGCCGCCGCCGCGCGACTGCGACTCGGGTCCGGGACAGCGCAGGTCGCCGCGTCGACCGTGGCGACGCGAACCGGGGTTTCGGTTGCCAGTGAGCCCGAGCTCTCGGATTCAGGGCTGGCCATGCTCGGGAACCGCCTCGACCACGTGCTCGAACTGCGCGCCACCGGCACCGCCGAACCGTTGTTCTGCATCCACCCCGTCGGCGGCACCGCCTGGCAGTTCGGGCCGCTGGCCCGGCTGCTGCGGGCCGACCGCGCGATCGTGGGTGTGCAGTGTCCGACGTTGCGGGACAGCGAGTTCCGGGCGGACACGCTCGACGAGCTGGCCCGGCACTACCTCGCGTCCATCCGCCGGGTCCAGCCGCACGGCCCGTACCACCTGCTGGGGTACTCCCTCGGCGGCGTGATCGCGCAGGCCGTCGCCGCGCTGCTCGAGCAGTCGGGGGAGACCATCGCCTACGTCGGGCTGATCGACTCCCATCCGCTCGCGAACCTGGTCGACCGCGCCACTCGCGCGCTGGCCGATCCTGCCGAACTGGACCGGCTGCTTCCCGAACTACCCGGGGACGCACCGGAACTCGCGCACGCCATCCGCACCTCGGCCACCGGGCTGCTCGGCATGGTGACCCGATCCACCGCCCCGCACTACGGCGGAGAGATGGCGCTGTACGCCGCCGACACCGGGGACGAACCCGCCCGTACCGACGCCCAGATCGCGGGCTGGCGGGCGGCCAGGGCCCGGGTGACCGTGCGCCGCCTGCCCTACTCGCACTTCGACATCGTGTCCCCGCCCGGCTGGACCGAGGTCGCCGCGCTGCTCGACGCCGACCCGGCGCTGCGCGGCTGACCCCAGTCCCCGCACAGACCCACCCCCGAAGAAGAAAGAACACCCATCCAATGACGCTGTACCGCATGACGGCCCGCTTGCGCGCCGCCGTCGTCCTGCTCGTCCTCGCGCTGGTCGCGCTCGTCGCGGGCTGTAGTTCCGGCTCCGACGACGCGAGCGGATCGGGCACCCGCGAGGTCCAGACCGACAAGGGCGCGATCACCGTGCCCGCCGACCCCCAGCGCATCGTGGTGGTCAACGGCTCCCTCGCCGGATACCTCTTCGATCTGGGCGCGAAGGTGAAGGCCGCCGACCCGCGCGTACTCGGGGTGACCCTGAAGCCCGGCGAGTTCCCGGCCGCCTGGTCCGAGGACGCGAAGAAGCAGGGCACCGAGGTGCTGCCGTCGGGCGACAACATCAACCTGGAATTCATTGCCGCGCAACAGCCGGACCTGATCATCGGCGGCGGCCAGGGCTACCCGGGCCAGCAGTCCATCGACGCCTACGACAAGCTCGCCGCCATCGCGCCGACCGTGCTGATCCCCTCCAACAGCTCGAATTGGCAGGACCACCTGAAGGCCGTCGCGAACGCGGTCGACCGGGCCGACCGGGTCGACGCCATCATCACCTCGTACAACGACAAGGTCGCGCAGGTGAAGTCCACCATCAAGGTGCCGCAGGGCGCCGTCGCGGTGTTCCAGTCCCGCAAGGACCAGAAGCCGTCCGTCATCGCGCCCGGCACCCCCATCGCCTCGCTGCTGAGCGCGGTCGGTTTCACCATCGACGACAAGGTGGAAGCCAAGGCGGGCAACCCCTCCCGGCCCGCCGCCGCCGACTGGGTGTCCTTCAGCCCCGAGGTGACCACCACCGTCGTGGACGCCCCGGTGCTGTTCGTGGTGCAGCTCGAGGGCGGGCGCACCATCGCCCAGCTCAAGGAGGACGCCATGCTCTCCAAGCTGCCGTCCTTCCAGGCAGGCAAGGTCTACGACCTGCCCGCCACCGCCCAGCGGCCCGACTACCGCAACGCCATGAGCACCCTCGATCTGCTGGGAGCGACCTTCAAGTGACAGCCGTCGGCGGCCTGCTCATCGATCTCTCACCCCTGCGGGCGAGCCGGGAATTCCGCTGCGCCTTCGCGGCCCGGCTGATTTCGGTGCTCGGGATCGGACTGCTCATGGTGGCCCTGCCCGTGCAGGTCTACCAGCTCACCGGATCCTCCCTGCACGTCGCCGGCGTCACCACGGTCACAGCGGTCGCCCTGTTCGCCGGAAGCCTGGCGGGCGGGGTGATCGCGGACCGGTACGACCGGCGCGACACCATCGGGTGGGCCCGCACCGCGGCGGGCGTCGGCTTCCTGGCACTCGGCGTGAACGCCCTGCTCCCGGATCCGCTGCTGCCCGTCATCTACGCCGCGGGCGTCGTGGACGGCCTGGCGGGCGGGGTGAGCGGATCCGCGCTCATGGCCCTGATTCCCGCGCTGGTCGGCCGGGAGAAGATGGCGGCCGCCGGCGCTCTCACCGCGCTCACCACGGACCTGGGCACCATGATCACCCCCGCCCTGGCCGGGGTGCTCATCGCGCAGGCGGGAGTCGGCCCGGCCTACTTCCTCACCGCCGCCGCGACCGTGGCGACCGTCAGCTTGATTCGCGCGATCGGCCCGCAACCGGTCCCGGCCCGGGAGATCCGCAATCCCCTGCGCGAACTCGGCGAGGGAATACGTTTCGCACTGCGGCACAGCGTCATTCGCGCGACCCTGCTCACCGGTGTGATCGCCATGCTGGTGAGCGGCCCGCTGGTGCTGCTCCCGGCCCTCGTCGCCGACGAATTCGACGGCAGCACAACCACCCTGGGCATCCTCTACGCCGCCCCCGGCGCGGGCGCGGTGCTGGGCTCGCTGACCAGCGGTTGGATGGGGCGCACGAGCACGCCGGGCCGCGGCCTGCTGATCACGCTGGCGCTCATGCCCCTCGGCGTGATCGCCGCCGGACTGTTCCCGCACGCCGCGGGCGTGTTCCTCGGCCTGGCCGCGTTCGGTATGGCCCGCGCGATCGGCATCGTGCTGCGCTTCACCGTCCTGCAGCAGCACGCGCCGGACGAACTGCGCGGGCGGCTGTCCGGACTGCTCATGGTGCAGGCCGTCACCGGCACCGCCATCGGGTCCATGGCGGCCGGTGTGGCCGGCCAATTCTGGACGCCCGGAACCGCTCTCGTGGTGTACGGGCTCGTCGTACTGGTACTCGGCGCGGTCACGGCCCTGGCCGCCGCGCCCCTGTGGAGAAAGGAGGCGGGCTGATGGATCGAGCCGCCTACGCCGAACGCATCGACGAGGTGCTCGCGGGCGAACACGGAGCCAAAGTCGGCTACCCGATCGGATTGTGCGCGGTGGAGGTGATCCGCACGGCGCCGGTGGGCGCGGGCCTGCTCCGCATCACCTTCGGCGGCGCGGATCTCGCCGGCTTCCACAGCTACGTGCCGGACGAGCACGTGCGCCTGATCTTCCCGGACGAGACCGGTGAGCTGCGGCTGCCGAACCGGGACGGGCTGTCCCTGGAGTGGGGCAACCCGCGCCCGGTCTCGCGCGAGTACACGGTGCGCCGATTCAGCGCCGCGGACCGCGAACTCGACATCGACTTCGCCATTCACCCCGGCGGCCTGGCCTCGGAGTGGGCGCTGGCCGCCACCCCGGGCACGCCCATGCACATCGCGGGACCGCCCGGCGGGGTCGTGGTGCCCAAGACGTACGACGCCTACCTGTTCGCGGGCGACATCACCGCGCTGCCCGCCATCGCCCGCTGGCTGGAATGGCTGCCGCGCGAGGCGACCGGCTGGGCTTTCATCGAGGTCACCGGCCCCGAGGAGGAGATTCCCCTGGACGCGCCCGCCGGTGTGCGGGTGACCTGGGTGCATCGCGGCGCGGCCGAACCTGGCACCGGGGATGCCCTGGAACAGGCGCTGCGCACCGTGGAAGTGCCCGCCGGACAACGGCTTTACCTCTGGCTGGCCGGTGAGTCGGGCGTCCTGCGCCCGCTGCGCCGCTGGGTGCGCACCGAACTGACCGTGGGACCGAAGGACTATCTCATCGCCGGCTATTGGAAGCGCGGCGTGGCCGACTACGACCGGGACGAGTGACGATGACCAACGAGACGACCGCCCTGCGGCAGTACGTGATCGACGATGTGGCAACGGTACTGGGCATCGACCCGGCCGAGCTGACCCCGGAGACCAATCTCCTGGACGCCGGCCTGGATTCGGTGCGGATCATGTCGCTGGTGGAGAAGTGGCGCGCGGACGGGCACGCGCACATCGACTTCCCCACGCTCGCTTCGGATCCGGTCCTGGCGTCCTGGTTCGAAGCGCTGTCGTGAACGCCAGTGGCGCGGTGCCCGGACTCGGACATCGAGCCGGGCGTTCCGCGCCACCGCCCGGCTCACCGCCCCCGCGCGCCCTCGGCCAGCAGCCGCCGCAATTCCTTGCGACTGGTCTTGCCCACGCCGGTCTCGGGGAAGTCCTCGACCACCACCACGGCGTCGGGCATCTTCCAGGCCGCCACGCCGCGCTCGCGCACGAACGATCGCACCGACAGCAGCGACGGCGCCCGCTCCGGGTCGGCCGGTCGCACGAACGCGCAGATGCGCTGTCCCAGTACCGGATCGGGCATGCCGATGATCACGGCATCGCGAATGCCCGGATGGTCGAGCAGTTGTGCCTCGAGCTCCTCCGCGGAGACCTTCTCCCCGCCCCGGTTGACCCAGTCCCCGGCCCGGCCCTGTACGACGATGTTGCCGTCGGGCCGCAGTCGCACCACGTCTCCGGTGCGGTACCAGCCGTCGGGGGTGAAGCTTCGGGCGTCGGCGTCGGCGTTGTCGAAGTAGCCGCGAATCGTGTACGGCCCCTGCGTGATCAGATGTCCGTCGGTGCCCGCCGGGACGTCGGCCCCGGACTCGTCGACCACCCGCACCTCGTCGAACTCGGACATCGGCCGGCCCTGGGTGCCGATCACCACGTCGATCGGATCATCCAGGCGGGTGTAGCAGACCAGCCCCTCGGCCATGCCGAAGACCTGCTGCAGGGTCGCCCCCAGCGCGGGCCCGATACGCCGGGCCAGCTCCTCCTGGCAGCGGGCGCCGCCGACCTGGACCACCCGCAGGGTCGAAAGATCGGGCGTCGCACCGGCTTCGGCCCGTTCCACCCACAGCCGCGCCAGCGGCGGGACCAGGCCGGTGATGGTCACCCCGAACCGTTCGACGGCCGCGAACGCGGTGGCGGGGGTGGGGTCGGGCGTCATGGCCACCGCGCCGCCCGCCCAGAGCGCGCCCAGGATGCCCGGCGAGCTCATCGGGAAGTTGTGGGCCACCGGCAGGGTCGCGAGATACACGGTGCTCGAATCGAGTTCGCAGATCTCGGCGCTGCGCCGCACGCTGTAGAGGTAGTCGTCGTGGGTGCGCGGGATGAGTTTCGGAATCCCGGTGCTACCTCCGGAGAGCTGCAGGAAGGCGACGGCGCTCGCGTCGAGTACGGGCAGCGGGCCCGGTTCGTCCCGGAAGTCGGCGAGGTCGTGTACCCCGGCGGGCAGGGTGTCCGCGTCGTCGGTGATCGCGAGGATGTGACGCAGGGTGCCGACCTCCGCGCGGATCGAATCCGCCAGGGCCGCATGGTCGAAACGCTGGTGGGTACCGGCGGTGATCATGGCGGTCGCGCCGCTCGCGACGGCGATGGGGGTCAGCTCCGCCCGCCGATGCGCGGGCAGGCAGAACACCGGCAGCGCGCCGAGCCGGAACAGTGCGAAGATCACTTCCACGAACTCGGCGCGGTTCGGCAGCTGCACGAGAACCCGGTCGTCCCGGGCGATTCCGAGACGCGCCAGACCCGTCGCCAGCGCGCGCGAGCGGTGGTCGAGTTCGGCGTAGGTCCAGCGATTTCCGGCATCGAGTACGGCCACGGCGTCCGGGGTGGCGGCGGCGCGGGCGGTGAGCACGTCGCCGAAGGTCTCGCCGGTCCAGCAACCCTGTTCCCGGTACCGGCGCGCGGCGGCCGGAGGCCACGGGGTGAAGCCGTTGAGCACGGTCGATGGCATTGTGGTGCACCTCTTTTCGTGAAGAACGGGCGGTGCGCCGGGCGGCCCGGAGCGCACCGAAGACGAGCGCCCCACATTCTTATCAGGTTAGGCTAACCTTATGTTCATGATCGAATCGGGTGCACCATCGGTCGTGGTCACCGGCGCCGCGGCGGGTATCGGGGCGGCCGTGGCGACCGCGCTCGCGCCCGGGGCCCGGGCCGTCGCGCTGTGGGACCGCGACGCCCGCGTGCACGAGATCGCCGGTGACCTGGACGCCGCGCACGACGCGATCGTGCAGTCCGCGCGGATCGACATCACCGATCGCGCGGCGGTGGGCGTGGCCTTCGATCGGCTGATCGCCGATTTCGGGGTGCCCGACGTTCTCGTGCACGCGGCGGGTGTCATGCACGCCGGTTCCGCACTGGACATCTCACCCGAGGACTGGGAGCGCTCGCTCGCGGTCAACGCCGGTGGCACCGTGCACGTCACCCAGCGCGCGGCCCGCGAGATGGTCGCCGCCGGGCGCGGTTCCATCGTCGTCGTGTCCTCCAACGCCGCGAGCACCCCGCGGTCGGGCATGGCCGCCTACTGCGCGTCCAAGGCCGCGGCCACCGCCTTCACCCGGGCCCTGGCCCTGCAGGTGGCCCCGCACGGCGTCCGGGTGAATCTGGTCTCCCCGGGCTCCACCGACACCGACATGCTGCGCGGGCTGTATCCGGGCGACCCGCTCGATCCGGCGGCACCGGCCGGCCCGTCCCCCCTGAGCACTGCCGCCCGAGCGAGCCTGCTCGACGGCGATCCCGGGGCCTACCGCCTCGGAATTCCCCTGCGGCGCATCGCCGCACCCGCCGATATCGCCGCGGTGGTCCGCTTTCTGGTCTCCGACGACGCCCGCCACATCACCATGCACGACCTGCGGGTCGACGGCGGAGCCACGCTCGACATGTGATTCGAGAGGATGATTGCCATTTCTGCCATCTCAGCTTCGGAGCCCGCCTTCGTGCTGGCCAGACCACATCGCACGGTGATCGCGCACGGCGTCGGCCGCGTGTTCCACACGGCGGGCGACGCGGCGGCGGCACTGCGCGCGGGGGAGGTGAGTCATATCGTGGGCGCGCTGCCGTTCGCGGTGGGCGCGCCCGCCGCGCTGTTCGCGCCGGAATCGATCTCGATCACCGCGACCCCGTATCCGGCCCAAGCCCCGAACGCGCTGCCGGACTTCGAGATCGACGCCGCGTTCCCGTCGCCGGAGACCCATGTGCGGCACGTGGCCGCGGCCGTGCGGCTGCTCGCCGATCCCGCGCATCCGCTGTCGAAGGTGGTGCTGGCCAGGGCGATTCGCGCACGCTCGGACCGGCCGATCACGCCGGGTGAACTGCTCGACCTGCTGGTGTCGACCGATCCGGTGGGCAACGGCTTCCTGGTGGATCTGTCCGCGGCGGGGGCGGCCTACCGGGGTAGGCACCTGGTGGGTTCGAGCCCGGAGGTGCTCATCGAACGCGTCGGCGATGCCGTCCTGAGTCACCCGCTGGCCGGATCCGCCCGGCGCGCGGGCGATCCCGACGCCGACCGGATCGCGGCCGACACCCTGCTCGCCTCGTCGAAGGATCGGCACGAGCACCGCTACGTGGTCGACCAGGTGGGCGGTGTCCTGCGCGACCGCTGCACCGCCGTGCACACCCCCGAGACGCCCGAACTGACCGGCACCCCGGAGATGTGGCACCTGGGCACCCCGATCACCGCCGTCGTCCCCGCCGACGGTCCCTCCGCGCTGGAGCTGGCCGCCGCCCTGCATCCCACCCCCGCCATCTGCGGCACCCCCACCGCGCCGGCCGCCCGGCTGATCGCCGAACTCGAAGGCGATCGCGGCTTCTATGCCGGAACGCTGGGCTGGTGCGACGCCGCCGGCGACGGCGAGTGGATGGTCAGCATTCGCTGCGCGGAACTGGCCGCGGACGGCCGCAGCCTGCTCGCGCACGCGGGCGGCGGCATCGTCGCCGAATCCGATCCGGCCGCCGAATTGGCCGAGACCACCGGCAAATTCGGGCGCATCCTGGGCCCGCTCGGCATCTCGGATCTGCCCTTGTCCGTCGCCTGACCCCGCGCATCAGTCACAAGCACGCACGCACCCGACGACCCGGAGGCTGTCTTGCCCATCCCATCGATCGCGCCCTACGCCATGCCCACCGCCGACGAGGTGGAACCCAACCAGGTGGACTGGCTGCTCGATCCCACCCGCTCGGCCCTGCTCATTCACGATATGCAGCAGTACTTCCTCTCGGCCTACGACGCCGACCAGGAACCGGCGAGCACCCTCGTCCGCAATATCGACGCGCTGCGCCGGCGCTGTCACGAGCTGGGCATTCCCGTGGTGTACACCATGCAGCCCGGTGATCAGCATCCTTCGCGGCGCGGCATTCTCGCCGACTTCTGGGGCAGCGGGATGAGCGACGGCCCGGAGACCGAGGTGGTGGCCGAGCTGCCGCCGGACCCCCGCGACATCCAGGTCACCAAGTGGCGGTACTCCGCGTTCCAGCGCACCGATCTGCGCGAGCTGCTCGGCTACTACCACCGCGACCACCTGATGATCACCGGCGTGTACACCCACATGGGGTGCATGCTCAGCGCCGCCGAGGCGTTCATGACCGATGTCCGCCCGTTCCTGGCCCTGGACGCGACCGCCGATTTCAGCCGTGACGAACACCTCATGGCCCTGAACTACGTGGCCCGCCGCTGCGGCACCGTGGAAACCACCGCGGATCTGTTGCGGCAGTTGGGCGGCGCGCCGTTACCGCTGGCAGAGGCGGATTCCGCACGCGAATCCGAGACCGCTCGGCACGGGTGAACACGCCCGGGCGACCGAGCATTTTCAGCGACCGATCAGTCGGATTCGGGCACTGCGACGGTGGATTTGCCCGAATCCGTGCCGAACCTGAGAGAACTCCCAGTAAACGCTCAGGCTTTGACAAGGACCGCACGGCACTGTGGAGGGAGGTTGAAGACGTCGGCGAAAGAGGTTGCGACATGGTCGAGCTGGAACTCACCGGAACCACCGTGACGGTCCACGTAACCGGAGCCCACCGCGTGCTCGCGCTCCGTGAAGAGGTCACCTTCGACCTCTCGCAGATCACTTCGATAGACCTGGCCGGCGTCGACATGCGGCCCCCGTGGTTTCGCGTCGGCGCCTTCTTCCCCGGCGTCATCGCCGCCGGGACCTTCCGGGGCAAGGGCCGCAAGGAGTTCTGGGACACCCTCTTCGGCGGCCACGCCCTGCGCATCGATCTGGCGGGCAACGAGTTCACCCGCCTGGTCATCGACATCGAGAATCCGGACGAGGCCCTGCGCGCCCTGAAGTCCGCCGCGGCGGCCTGACCGCCGGCCCCCACACCACCCCACCCGCCCGCCGCACTCGTCGAGCGCGGCGGGCCTTGGGGATTCACGTGGAACACACGCGGTACCGGTGCTAGCTCGAGCAGCAGGGTTCGCCGGGGTCGGCCGTGCGGCAGAAGCAGGACGCCTCGATGGGAACATCCGCCACCGCGGCGGCCAGTCGCAGTTGCTGGGCGACTATGCGCGCTTCACCGGATTTGCCCAGGCGGGTGAGGCATTCGTGATAGCCGTGCAGACTCCAGACGTTGCCGGGATGCTGGCAGGCGCGGGGCAGGGTGTCGTCCAGTCCGAGATCGGCGCGATAGACCGCCTCGGCCTCGGTGACGTGGCCCTGTTCCAGGAGCAGGGCGCCCAGGGCGTGCCTGGTCGGCTGCATCCAGCCCCAGGGCTCGTCGTACGGCAGGGCGTCGTCGAGCTCGACCGAACGGCGCAGCGCGCGAAAAGCGCTGTCGTGGTCGCCTTCCCGGTACCGCAGTTCGCCCTCGAGCATGGCGGCGGCGATGGTGAGCAGATCCTGGCAGGTGTTGTTGAACAGGGTCCGGGTGGCGGGGACGCGCGCGGTGGCCGCGCGCAGGTGCCGTTGCTGATCCAGGGCGGCGGGCAGATCGCCGGTGGCCGCGTACGCGATTCCCTTGCCGTAGTGCAGCATCGCGGTGCTCACGCAATACAGGTCCGGATCGGCGGGCAGCGGCAGGTCGATCAGCTGCTCCCAGAGCCCGAATCGGATCAGCACGTGCACGCGCATGCCGAGGAAGCCCTCAAGCCAATCCGCCATCGGGGGCGAGGGGACCAGCAGCAACTCCTCGGGGATGGCGTCCTCGAGCCGTGTGACAGCGGCCAGCGCGGTCGCCGACTGCCCCAGGAACATCGCGCCGTAGATCTGGAAGTGCAGATTGTGCGCGCGGTAGAGGGTGTAGAAATTGATCGCCCCGGCCGCGCGCACGTATTTCTCGTCCGCGCGGTAGGCCGACTCGTTCGCCGCCACCACCGCTCGGTAATCACCGCACAGCACGTACAGGTGCGACGGCATGTGCTCGAGGTGACCGGCATCGGGCACCAGCCCGCGCAGCCGATCCGCCACCGTGAGCGCGGCTTCCGGCATCGGGGACATCTCCATCAGATGCAGGTACAGGTGCAGCGCGCCGGGATGGGTGTGCCCGGCCGCGGTGGCGAGCGCCGCGTCGAGGGCGGCCTCGGCCTCCAGCGTATTCGGGCCCGCGACCAGGGTGTGCGAGCCCGGGTCGGCGCCGGCGTCCCGCACCCACAGGCCCCACGGCGTCAGGTTCATGAGCGCGTCCGCGAACAGCGCGGCCACGTCGAGATCGTCCGGGAATTCCCGGTATACGGTGCGCATGGCATCGGTGTAGCCGAGATTCCACACCGAGCCGTCGCCCTCGGGCGTACCGCTGGGATAGCGAGCGGCCAGCGCGCCGATGAGCGCGCGCTCCACCGGAGCGGCCGAGGCCGCCAGCGCGACCGCGCGCTGTGCGGCGGCGTGGGTGCGCTCGACGGTGTCGGCGAGTTCCTTCTCGTCGAAGAATTCCCACGGCTTGTTGTAATTGGGTCCCGACGCGTAGGCGATGCCCCAGTACGCCATGGCACAGCCGGGATCGTGATCGAGGGCGCGCTCGAAACAGCGCACGGCCTCTTCGTGATTGAAGGCGTAGGTCCACACCAGGCCGCGATCGAACCAGAGCTGCGCGCCGGGGGCGGTGGTGGTCACCGGACGTGAATAGTTCCCGAGGTCGTAGTAGTCCACGGTCATGGTCGAAATCGTGCCATCAGCGCGCGCACGCCGCGCTGGTAATCCGAAACCCCGCTGACCAGCGGCATCGGATAGCACACCGGGTGTGCGAACCGACCGACATCCTTCCCGGGTTCGGCAACGAATAGGAAACAGTCGGTCCGGTGATGTCGCCATCGCCGGGCCACGTCGTTCGTACCCCCGTACCCCTCGTCGTGAAGGAGCAGAACATGATCCCGAATTTCATCGGTGACCTCGTCTCGGCCGTGAACTCCCTGATCGGAAAGCTCTTCGTGTCCTGACGCGCCACCCGCGCAGACGACTCGGGCCCGGCAGGTTGCCGGGCCCGAGTCGCGTCAGCGGCCGATCGCGCGGATCAGTTCGCGGTCAGGTGCACCGGCAACTCGCGGTGACCGTTGGAGATGAAGCCGATCACCGGGGCCAGTTCGGCCGGATCGGTGGCGAAGCGCAGCTCCGGGAAACGCGCGAAGAGCGCGGGCAGCGCGATGGCCGCCTCCAGGCGAGCCAGGGGCGCGCCGATGCAGTGGTGCGCGCCGTGCCCGAAGGCCACGTGATCCTTGTTCACCCGGGTGATGTCGAAGGCTTCTGCACTGTCGCCGTGCACCTTCGGATCGCGGCCCGCCGCGGCGTAGGAGGCGAGAATGGCCTCGCCCTTGGCGATGTGGAACCCGTCGATCTCGATGTCCTCCACCGCGTAGCGCAGCGGCAGATGCGCCACCGGCGATTCGTAGCGCAGGGTCTCCTCGATGACGTCGTCCCAGCTCACCGTGCCGTCCAGCACCGCGGCCAGTTGCTCGGGATGGGTGAGCAGCGAATAGATCGCCTGATCGAGCAGATTCACGGTGGTCTCGTGCCCGGCGTTGATGACGAGCATGAGCGTGTCGACCATCTCCTTCTCGGTCAGCCGCTCGCCGTCCTCGTCCCGCGTCGCGATCAGCACGCTGATCATGTCGTCACCGGGATTGTCCCGCTTGTGCGCGACGAGATCCTCGATGAGACCGAACATTTCGACGTAGTTCGCGCCGGCCGCCTCGGGCGTGATCTCGGTGTCGAAGAAGCGCGCCACGCAGACGCGCAGCGCGGGCTCGCGATCCTCGGGCACGCCCATCAGCTCGGTGAGCACCTGGATCGGCACCGGGTAGGCGAAACCCTCACGCAGATCCGCGATTTCACCGGCCGGCGTCTCGGCGAGCCGATCAAGCAGCGTCGTCACCAGCTCCTCGATGCGCGGGCGCAGCGCCACGGTGCGGCGGTGCGTGAACGCGGGGGAGACGAGCTTGCGCAGGCGACGATGATCGGCGCCGTAGGCGGTGAACATGTTGGTCGCGGCCACCCACGGGAACAGCGGCCACTCCGGGGTGACCTCGCCGTTGATGAACGCCGCCCAGTGCTGCGCCGGATCCTTGGACACGCGGGGATCGGCCAGCAGGCGCCGGAGGATATCGGCATCGGTCACCGACCAGGCGGGCACGCCCATGAGCTCGACCAGGGTCACCGGTCCGCGCGCACGGATGCGGGCGTTCTCGCCTTGAATGTCGACACCGGTCAGATCCAGCGCCAGGGGTTCGATCGTCACTAGGTTGTTCTCCTACTTCACGTTCAACGGCGGGCACGCCGGGAACGTGACCGGCAGACCCGCCAGCGCCCGATGGAAAGGACCGGGCCGCCAAGACAATTCATCAACCTGAACGGCCAAACGCAACTCGGGGAGCGCATCGAGCAGCTGATCGATGGCCTCCTGGGCGACCAGCGACGCCACCGATTTCGCCGGGCAGGCATGCGCTCCCAGGCTCCAGGCCAGATGAGAGCGATTTCCGATGCGCTCACCGCCCGCGATGGCGGGATCGTTGTTGCATCCGGCGAGACTGATGACGACCGGCTGGTGCGCGGGCAGCCAGATGCCGTTGATCAGCATCGGCTGGCGCGGATAGGAGATGGCGAAGTTCGCCATGGGCGGATCGTTGAAGAGCACCTCGTCCAAAGCGTCACGCGTGGAGAGACTTCCACCGAGCACGTCACCGGCGAAGCGGTCGTCGGTGAGGATCAGGCGCAGGGTGTTGATGATCAGATTCTGCTGCGGCTCCAGGCCCGCGCCGTAGATGCTGATGATGTTCGCCAGCATCTCGGTGTCATCGAGACCGGCATCGTGCTGCAGCAGCCGGGTCACCATGTCGTTGCCGGGCTCGCGGCGCTTGAGATCGATGAGCTCCAGCAGCGCCCCGCTGAGCATCTGCATGCCGAGTTCGGCGTTCTCGTCCACCGAATCGAACAGCGCCGCCATGCCCGCCGCCACCCGCTGGCCGATTTCCGGTGGGCAGCCCAGCATTTCGTTCAACCCGGCGAACACCAGCGGGAAGGCGTACTGGCTGATCAACTCGGCTGCGCCGGTCTCGCAGAAGGTATTGATGAGCGGAATCGCCTCGCGCTCGACGATGGCGTGCAGGCCGTGCAGATCCACGCCGTCCACCGCGCTCACGTTGGCCTGGCGGTAACGCCAGTGCGCCGCACCGGCATTGCGCAGCACGTTGGGATACCACTCCATCATCGGCTTGACGGGGCAGTCGGCCGGAATGTCCTGCTGCCAGATGCGCGGATCGGCGGGGAAGTGATCGGGATCGTTGAGAATCCGGACCGCGTCGTGATAGCCGATCACCAGCGTGGCGGTGATTCCGGGCGCCAACTCCACCGGCACCAGAGAGCCGAAGCGACTGCGCATTTCGCGATACCAGCGATGCGGATCGGCGGCGAACTCCGGGTCGTACAGCGCGAAACGAGCACCGTCGATGAGCGGGGCCGGACCGGTCGACGTGGTCAAATGCGTGACTCCTGACGCGAGTGGAACAGGTATTCGACGAGGGTGATGAGCGCCTCCACGCAGGTGCGCCGATCGCGGGCATCCAGCGAGGTCAACGGAGTCTCATCGGCGAGATCGAGCGCGTCGCGCACCTCGGCGAGCGGAAAGCGCTGTGCGCCTTCGAATTGATTGACCGCCACCGCGTACGGCACCCCGCGCTGTTCCAGCACCGAGAGCACCTCGTCGGACTGTTCGATGCGCCGGGTATCGACCAGCACCAGCGCGCCGAGCGCGCCGAGGGCCAATTCCTCCCAGAGCGGGACGAAGCGCTGCTGGCCCGGCGTACCGAAGAGATACAGGGCCAGTTGCGGATTGAGCGTGACGCGGCCGAAATCCATGGCCACCGTCGTCGTCGACTTGTTCCGTAGTCCGGCCAGATCGTCCACGCCGACACTGGCTTCGGTGATGGTCTCCTCGGTGCGTAGCGGCTTGATCTCCGACACGCTGCCGACGAAAGTCGTCTTGCCGACGCCGAAGCTTCCTGCCACCAGGAGCTTCACCGACTTGACGACGGTGCTGGGCAGATAATCAATGCCCGACTCGTGCGGTTGAGCGGACTCAGACCGCAAGGGCGCGAAGCCCATTCAGTACCTCTTCTAGAAGGCTGACGTCCGGCAGGGTGTGTGCGGGCGTCCGGGTTATCAGGTGACCGCTGTCGAGCAGATCCGCGACGACGATCTTCACCACCGAGGGCGGCAGGTCGAGATGGGCGGCGATCTCCGCCAGCGACAACGCACTGCGGCACAGCGCGAAAATGCGCCGGGCATCGGGCGAACCGCCCTGCAGGGGACTGTCGGCGGCGACGATCACCGTCACCAGGTCCAGGACCCGGGTGGGACGCGAGCGCCCACCCGTGCGCACGTAAGCCCGGACCAGATCCGGATCACGCCGCGATCCGGTCATGGCCGGGCGGCGCCGCGCGGTATCGCGCCGAGCTCGTGCCCGACCCGCGCGGCGAGCTCGTTGAGCCGGTGGGCGACCAGCGCCACATCCACTTCGAGGGTGGCGGAAACGCCGATGACCGCGCCCTCGCCGGCAGCGGTAATGAAGATCATGCCCTCGTCGTACTCGGTGACGTTCTGGCGCACGTTGTCCTGTGGGCCACCGCAGAATTCGGAGAGCGCCTTACCGAGCGACCGCAGACCCGACGCCGCGGCGGCGAAGCGCTCGGCATTGTCCTTGGTGATATTGCCCGAGTGCGCGATGCGCAGGCCGTCCTCGGACAGCAGCACCCCGAAACGCACACCGGGGATATCGAGTTCGGCTAGTAGCCAGCCCAGCCGATTGGAGCCGTCGACGGGGTCCGCGACAACTGCGTGCGCATCGGTCACTATCGGTGAATTCACGAGATCTTCCCTTCGGTCTGGTCGGCTTCGGCCGCGGCGACCCGGCCGCTGACCGAACCGTTGTGCCACGCCACCGCGATATCGGGCCGGGCGAGTTGCAAGGTGGGAGCGGGAGTGGGAGCGGGAGCGGGAGCGGAATGCAGCACGGGCGTCTGGGTACCCGACTGCACCACCGTGCGCCGCCGCCGGCGCGTCAAACCGCTGGCGGTCAGCGCCGCCGCGATCTCGGCATCCTCGACGAGTTGCTCGTCCACCTGCACGGCAGCCTGCGGGATCGCCACCGGCTGCTCCTTGACGTCCTGCGGTGCCACCAACAGGGTTTCGGGGATGTAGACCATCGCCCGCACACCGCCGTACGCGTTGGGGGCATCCACGTAGACGTTGAATCCATAGCGTCGCGCCAGTGCCGCGATGCTGGGGAAACCGATCTTGGGCGCGGGGCCCAATTCGAGAATGTCCACGGCTCGTTCGCCCGCGAGCACGCGGCGGGCATCCTCGAGCTGTTCGGGATTCATGCGCACGCCGGCGTCGTCGATCAGAATGGTGACGCCGTGGTGGCCTTCTTGAAAACTGACGTCCACGAACGACGTCGGAGGCGAATAGCGCAGCGCGTTGTCGAGCAGCGTGGCCACGGTGTGCACCAGCGGTTCGACCACGCGACTCGCCACCACGCGATCGGCATGCGCGGTGCGTACACGCAGGTAATCGCGTACGCGACCGGTCGCGCCGCCGACGACATCGGTGACGGACTGCTGCGGCCAGCGCCGGCCGGGGAGGCCACCGCTGACGATCACGTAGGACTGCGCCTGGCGAATCATCTGCTGCACACTGTGATCGATGCGAATGAGCGTCTCGTACACCGCGTCATCACGGTGCTCGCGCAGCGCGGCACTCACCACCTTGCCGACGTCGGCGCCGAGGCTCACGACGGACGTGCCGAACGAGCGAACGGCGGCGCCCGTCACATCCTGCGAAGCCTGCTGCGCCTGAGCGCGAACGGAGTGCTCGGCGTTGGTGATGGCTTGCTGAGCTTGAACTTCGATCTCGCGCCGCGCCTGATCGGCGACTTCGGCGCAGAGCATACGGAGGTCATCGGCGTGATACTGCACGGCTTGGCGCAGCGTGCCGATGAAGGTCGAATTCTCCAGGTTGGGACCGATTTCCGGTGCGGTGATCGGCAGACCCGGGCGGCGGATGGCCTCGGTGACGGACGGAAGAGTCTTGCGGGCAACCTGATCCAGCAGATTTTCCCACTCAGCGGTACGCGCTTCCAGTTCATCCGCGCGCGCCGTCTCACCACGCCATCGCACCGCCACATAGGCCGCCGCCCCGACGGCGAGTACTAGCAGAGGCGCCAAAATCCATAGAAACAACACGGCCATAGAGGTTTTCGTCAATCCTGTCGGCTATACCGGGGGCGGACGCGCCCACTTCGCAGGGCGACCGTAGCTGACAACATACCTATTTCGTTATCCAAGCGACACTTTCAAATGCAACCCCCGCAAAGTGGGGCCTCGCGACGCACGTGGATCGGGTACCGGAGTCGCGTCGCGGGGCGCGGCTACAGGTCGTGCCACAGCACATCGGTCGCCAGCGTGAGCCACGGCAGGTTGTACAGGCCGCCGTAGGTCATGCCGATTTCGATCTCTCGCAGACTGAGCTTTCCGACCGCGATGTCGATCGAGCAGAGTTCGAACGGTCTGTGCACGATGCTCCTGACTTCGGGTGAATTGACGGCGATCGCCGCCCGCAACTGGTATGGGCGATTACCCCGCCGCCGTTATCGCGGTCCCGTCCGCGCCCCACTCGCACCCTAAGGTGGAAACCATGACGATCAACCCGTTCTTCGAGCGCAGCACGCTCCCGTACGAGCTTCCGGATTTCGCGGTGATCGACGAGGAGCACTACCTGCCCGCGTTCGAGCGGGGAATGGCGGTGCAGCTGGTCGAGGTCGCGGCCATCACCCGGACCGAGGACGCGCCCACCTTCGCCAACACGATCGAGGCGCTGGAGCGGTCGGGGGCGGTGCTGACCCGGGTGGCCAACGTGTTCTTCAACCGATCGTCCTCCGACTCGAGCCCGCGTATCGAGGAGATCGAGGCGGAGATCTCGCCGCTGCTGGCCGCGCACCGGGACGCCATCCACCTGGACCCCGAATTGTTCGCGCGAATCGAGGCGCTGCACGCGGAGCGGGAGCAGCTCGGGCTGGGGCCCGAGGAAGTACGGCTCATCGAGCAGTATCACCTGCGGTTCGTGCGGGCCGGAGCGCGCCTCGACGCCGGGCAGCAGGCTCGGTTGCGGGAGCTGAACGCCGAATTGGCGGCCGCGAGTACCGAATTCGGGCAGAACAACCTGGCCGCCACCAACGCCGCGACGCTCGTCCTGGACAGCGAGGCGGAGCTGGCGGGGCTGGGGGCGGCGGCGGTCGCGGCGGCGGCGGAGAACGCTCGGTCGCTCGGCCACGCGGGTAAGTGGGCGCTGAGCCTGCAGAACGTGTCCAACCAGCCGATCCTGGCCGAGCTGGCAGACCCGGGCGTGCGGGAGCGGGTCATGTCGGCGTCGCTGGGGCGCGGGTTCGGGGAGCACGGGGCCAACGCGGGGCTCGCGGTCCGGATGGCCGCCATCCGCGCGGAGCGGGCCGCGCTGCTCGGGTACGGCGACCACGCCTCGTACGCGGTCGCCGACCAGACCGCCAAGACCGCCCCGGCCGTCGAGGAGATGCTGGCGCGGCTGGTCCCGCCGGCGGTCGCCAACGCCGAGCGCGAGGCGGGGGACCTGGCCGCGGCCATGCGGGCCGATGCGGACGAGCGGGCCGAGCTGCGGTCGTGGGACTGGCAGTTCTGGTCGGAAAAGGTTCGGGCCGAGCGGTTCTCGGTGGACGCCGAGGCGCTGCGGCCCTACCTCGAACTCGAGCGGGTGCTGTGGGACGGGGTGTTCTTCGCCGCGGGGCTCGCCTACGGCATCACCGTGCGGGAGCGTCCGGACCTGCGTGGATATCACCCGGAGGTCCGGGTTTTCGAGGTGTTCGACGCGGACGGCTCCGCGCTGGGGCTGTTCCTGGGCGACTTCTTCACCCGGCCCTCCAAGCGCGGCGGGGCCTGGATGAACGAGCTCGTGAGCCAGTCGCGGCTGCTCGACCAGCGCCCTGTCGTGGTGAACAACCTCAACATCGTCAAGCCGCCGGAAGGCGAACCGGCACTGCTGACATGGGACAACGTGCGCACGCTCTTCCACGAGTTCGGGCACGCCCTGCACGGGCTCTTCTCCGACGTCCGGTACCCGTTCTTCTCCGGCACCGAGGTGCCCCGCGACTTCGTCGAGTTCCCGTCACAGGTCAACGAGATGTGGATGTCGCATCCGGCGGTGCTGGTCAACTACGCCCGGCACGTCGAGACCGGTGCGCCGATTCCGGCCGACCTGGTCGAGCGGCTGGCCGCGGCCGAGCGTTTCGGTGAGGGCTTCAGGACCGTCGAATACCTCGCCGCCGCCCTGCTGGACTGGGCGTGGCACCGGCTGCCCGAGGCCGACGCCAAGGCGGGCATCGACGCCGAGACCTTCGAGGAGCAGGCGCTTCGTAAAGCGGGACTGGCGCTTTCGACGATTCCGCCGCGCTACCGCACCGGCTATTTCGCGCACATCTTCGCCGGCGGGTACGGCGCGGGCTACTACTCCTACATCTGGAGCGAGGTGCTGGACGCGGACACCGTCCAGTGGTTCGAGGACGGCGCCGCCACCCTGCGCGAGAAGGGCGAGAGCTTCCGGCGCGAACTGCTCGCGCGCGGCGGCTCGGTCGATCCGCTCGCCGCGTTCGAGACCTTCCGGGGCCGGGCGCCCGAGATCGAGCCGTTGCTGGTCCGGCGCGGGCTCACGGTCTGACCGGCCGGGCCCGGCACACGGCCGGGCCCGGCCGTACTGTCAAGCCACGCTGGAGCTTTCGGCGTCCGGCGTGGCGGCGACCGCCCCGGGGGTCTGCTCCCGGGGAATCGTCCACACCGCGACGACGGATCCGATGGCCACCACGAAGCAGGCGAGGGTGAACCACAGGTTGCCGATCGGATCGCCGTTGGCGGTCCGGCCGTCGACCGCGTCGAAGAAGTCCGGCAGCGCGGTGATCCAGAAGATCGCGAAAACGACCAGGTACAGCGCGCTGTAGACCTGCACGAAACGGTTGGTGTACGCCGGGATGCCGGACTCGCCGCTGCGCAGAATCCGCCACTGCCGGAACAGGATCGGAATGGCGACGACCGCGATCAGCACCAGCTCCGCCGCGTAGATGACCCCGCGGACCGTGGTGCTGCCCATGCCGAGCACCGTCGCGGGCAGCGGCAGGATGAAGGTGCCCAGCGAGGCCAGCAGCCCGATGACCACTGTGCGCCAGACCAATTGCACGCCGGTGAAGTGCTGACCCGCGTCCACCTGCCGCCCGACGAACCAGCGCACGCAGAACGCCAGCGACATCGGCCACAGCGCGGCGAAGACCACCACGCTCGGCAGCGGCACCGAATCGAAGAACGGCGCGTTGATCGGATTGTCGAGAGACCATTCCCACCAGCGCAATTGCGGTCCGATGTGATCGAAGATCTCGTAGAACGCGTGGTGCACGAAACCGACGCAGGCCGCGCCCAGGAACGCGCCGTAGCGATGGAAGACCCCGAGCATGCGCACGATCTCGTACGCCACGGTCGCCATGAACGGATAGATGGCGATGATGTAGAGCGGTAGTCGGCCCCACATGAATTCCACCGTGAACACGTTGTGCGCGAACATCGTGTCCACGTGCTCTTCGATGCCGAATGCCGCGGGGAAGTACAGCGGCGGCTCGATGATGAACAGGTAGGCGGTGGCGCCGAACCAGAGCACGAGGTTGGTCGGATCGCCGTTGCGGCGCAGGCGAACCACGGCCAGCGCGAGCGCCAGGATCGAGCCGACCACGATGAGCAGCTCCAGCACCGGGAGCGTCCAGTTCTCCAGGTGCAGCGGGCTGCGCAGTTCGAAGAGCCCGCCGGCCTCCTCGCAGGTGAAGCCGAGGGCCTTCGACAGCTCGTCGAAGGTGGGGGTACAGCGATCGGACATCAGCGCACCTCGGACTTGGTGCTATCGGCCGTATACCACTGCGTCACATCGTATCCGGCCTCGTAGCGCTCGAACCACACGTCGGCGAGCGCGGGCAGGGCCTCGTACTTGGGGTTGTGCTTGGGCAGCTGGCTGCGGATGACGCCGCGCAGGGCGATGAGCTGCTCGCGCAGATTCAGGTCGTCGAACGCGCGCGGCATCGGGCCGTTGTCGTGGGCCTCGAGCCACGGCACCACCCGGCGCAGGCGCTGCATGTGGCGGTACGAGGCGAACATGGCCATGGCGTCGACGCCGCGATCCTCCAGCGGCACATGCTTGTTGAAGCCCTCGCACGCGATGCGGATGACGTCCATGACGTGCTTGAAGATCGACGGCGCCTTGCGCATGCGGTAGACGTCGCTGCCGACCAGCGAGTCGAAGATGATGAGCGCGGAACTGCGGTGCTCGACCTCCTCGACGAAGTGCCAGATGAACAGCGAGGACACGCGGTCGTCGCCGGGGGCGAACAGCGTCGAGTCGTTGTCGAGCATGAGCTTGAAGACCGAGGTGAAGGTGGCCTCGAGGTCCGCGGTGTAGGCGAGCCGGTATTCCAGCGGCGTGTTCTTGACCAGCAGGTCGAATTCGCCGACCACCTCGTCGAGGGTTTCCTGCAGGCCCGGCCAGCGCTTGATCAGCCCGCGCACGTGCCCGCGGTGCGCGGTCGAGTGCTGGCCCTCCTGACGCATGAAGGCATCGGCCTCCTCGGCCACTTCGGCGTCGGTGAACTTGGGCTTGGCCTGCAGGATCGTCTTCACGATCATCTTCTCGAAGCCGATGGCCAGGAACGAGACCGCGTTCGCCATGGCGGAGAAGGCCGGGTTCTCCTGATTCCACAGGAACGGCACGTCGTGGTCTTCGAACGCGAAGGTCAGCTTGCGCACTATCAGATCGGTCATTGTCGGCGGTACCTCGTCTTTCCCGACGTGGGCTGGGGCTGCTGGTTCGGCTCGGATGCTCCGAATCAACGCGACCATACACGGAACGTCTCATGTGTATGATAACAATCGGCGCGGCCGAGCAGAATCCCCGAAACCGCGAACGGCATCGGCCCTGGTAGCGTCGGGCAGTGGCGAGAAGGCGCGGGTGGGGCGGGAGTCCGCCGGAGAACGACGACGAGGCATCACGCCGAATCGTCGCTGCGGCAGTGGAATTGATCGGCCGCACGGGGGCCGAGATCAGCATCGCCGACGTGGCGGAGTCGCTCGGGGTCATCCGGCAGACCGTGTACCGGTACTTCCCGAGTGCCGCCGCGCTCATGCAGGCTTCGGCGATCGCCTCGGTCAGCGGCTTCCTGGACCGGCTCACCGCGCAGGTGCGCGGCATCTCCGATCCCGCCGAGGCCATGACCGAGGCGATCGTCTTCACCCTCGCCGAAGTGCGCCGCACCCCGCACCTGGGCATCGTGCTCTCGCCCACCTCGGTCAACGCGCACCCCGAGGAGATGACCTCCGAGGCGGCGCAACAGTTCGGCATGAACATGATCGGTCGCTTCGATGTGGACTGGGAACGTTTCGGCTACGACGAACCGTCGCTGAACGGGTTGGTCGAATTCGCACTGCGCACCATGCAGTCCTTCTTCGTCTCCCCGGGAAATCCACCGCGCACCGATGACGAACTCCGGGTATATCTGCGCCGCTGGGTGGGGACAGCGATCATGGCGCAAATGTCGGAGCGCTCGGTGCAATAGCGCCGCCGCGGTACCCCCGGACTATCGAATTCTGGCGTGTAGTAGACAGATTGGGCTGAGCGACAGCGCAATTCGGTCGGATTCGGTATTTTTACCGGGGGATAACGCAGGAGGTAATCCGGTGGGAACGACAACTCGGAACGGGAAGGCACGCGGCGGCCGGGGGTGGGCGTATCGGGCCGGAACCGTGCTCGCGGCGGGCGTTCTCGTCTCCTCGGCCGGAATCGGCACGGCGGTGGCCGCACCCGCGCACGGTCCGGTGCTGCGCACCCCGGCCGGTGGTTACCAGGAACTCTGGGTTCCCTCCAGCATGGGCTCGATCAAGGTGCAGGTGCAGTGGGCCGCGCGCGGCGGCAGTTCGGCGCTGTATCTGCTCGACGGCCTGCGCGCGCCCGGTGACCACAGCCAATGGGTGAGCGACACCGACGCCCTGCGCCAATTCGCGGGCGACAATGTCACCCTGGTTTTCCCGGTCGGCGGCCACTCCAGCTTCTATACCGATTGGCGGCGCCCGAGCAGCACGAACAAGCAGGGCACCACCTATCGGTGGGAGACGTTCCTGACCAAGGAACTCCCCAATTTCCTGGCGAAGTACGGGGTTTCGCGCACCAATAACGCCATTGTCGGCGCGTCCATGGGCGGTAATGCCGCCCTGATCCTGGCGGCCAATCATCGCGATCAGTTCAAGTTCGCGGGATCGTTCTCCGGATACGTGAATCCGACCTTCCCGGCCTGGAGCGAAGGCATGCGCGCGGCCATGTGGGACGAGGGCCGGTTCAACATGGACGACATGTGGGGCCCGGCCGGTGATCCGGCGTGGGCGCGCAACGACGCCACCGTGCAGGCCGAGCGGCTACGCGGACTGCCGACCTACGTCTGGTCCGGCAACGGCGTGCCCGGTCCCGCGGATCTGCGCTTCGGATTCGGCAACACCATCAACGCCATGGGCCTCGAGACCATGACCATGGCCGCGGCCCAGATCTTCCGGGGCCGGGCGAACGCGCTCGGTATCGGCGCGCGGGTGGATATCGGGCAGGGTACGCACACCTGGCCCTACTGGCAGCAGGCCCTGGCGACGTCGCGGCCGATGATCCTGGACGCACTGCGCCTGAGCTGATTCGCCAACGCGCGCATCGTCTTTCCTTCGGAGGCGGCCCCGCCCGCGCGGGGTCGCCTTTGTCGGCGCGGGCGCGATCAGCGTGCGCCGAAGCGCTCGGCGGAGTACTCGGCGTCGAACTGCTCGACGAACTCGCCCTCCGGCGGGATCTCGGTGATGACGTCGATCAGCAGGCCGTTGGGGTCGGTCACGATGAAGTGCCGCTGGCCGAACTCCTCGCTGCGCAGCTCCTGTTCGGCCGCGAGTCCGCCCTGGACGACCAGGCGATCCCATTCGGCGTCCACGTCGTCGACCTCGAAGTTCAGGATCAGGCCCTGCGTGGGGGTGCGGTACTTCTCGGGGACGCTGGGGTGCGTGGGATCGAGCAGGGCCAGCTCGTAGGTCCTGTCGTCGGCGGTGCGGCGCAGGCTCACGTACCAGTCCGCTTCGAAGGTGATGTCGAAGCCGAACCACGAAGTGTAGAAGTCGCGGGATTCCGCGACCCGGGTCGTGCCGATAACCGGGTAGAAGCTGCTGAGTTTCACTGTTTCGCCTTTCGCGCCCGTGTTCACATACCGTTGGTACGTGAGCTACGCTAGCTGACATTCCATCGGTATGTCAACGGAGAGGTTCGGGATGGCGAGCGAGCTGCGCAACCGGCAGCGGGAACAGACCCGGCGCACCCTGCTGGACGAGAGCAGGCGGCTCTTCGCGGCGAAGGGGTATGCCGCGGTGGGCCTTTCGGAGATCACCGCCGCGGCGGGGGTGACCAAGGGCGCGCTCTACCACAACTTCGCCAGCAAGACCGAGCTGTTCCGGGCGGTCCTGCAGGAGGTACAGGACGAGGTGGGGGAGCGGGTCGCGGCGGCGGCCGACGCCCGGCCCGAACCGTGGGATCAGCTGGTCGCCGGGTGCGAGGCTTTCCTGACCACGTGCGTCGATCCGGAGATCCAGCGCATCATGCTCATCGACGGGCCGGCCGTCCTGGGCTGGCGCGAGTGGCGGGCCATGGACGAGGGCGCCTCGGCCCGGCATCTGCATGAGGCGCTGAGCGAGTTGGCGGCGACCGGTGTGATCGCGCCGCAGCCGATCACACCGCTCACCCATCTGCTGTCCGGCGCCATGAACGAGGCCGCCATGTGGCTGGCCGACGCCACCGAGCCGAATGCGCTGGCGGACACCATCTCCGCGCTGCGCCGGTTGCTCGACTCGGTGCGTTCGGAATCGAGGTGAATCAGGCCGCGCGGCCGGTCGAGCTGTCGTGCTCGCCGTGATCGCGACCCGCGAGCTCGTCGCGCAGGGCCTGGTGCTTGCGGCACAGCCGCCACAGGCCGGTGCGGGCGAAAGCGGGGTCCAGGCGCTGGACGAAGGTGAGGTTTTCCTGCCGCCAGCAGTCGTGGCACTTGTCGTTCATCGCGGCCTCCTTCGTATCCTCGGCGTCGTTGCCTCGGGATCGAGTACCTGATGAATTCCCCACGCGCGCGTACTCACTCGTCCCGCGCGTACCGGTTCAGCCACAACTGGGTTTCACCTCGCGGCGGATCAGCGGTCTGTTTCCCGGCCGCTATAGCGTTCGCGGTATCGGCGTTGCCACGCGTGGGAGGGCGTGCCAGCCTGGTGGAAGCGGGAACGCCGGGGGCCGGCGCCCAGTGGCCGGCCGGTCGTCGGAGCGAGTGCGCGAGGAGGAGAGTCGTGAATCATCGGGCGGAGCTCGACGGGGTCGCCGGACTGCTGGTCGCCATCGAATTCGCCGACGCCGCGCACCGGGAGATCGGCGTGCGCTGGTCGCCCGCGAACGCGCACAAGAAGCTCGAGTACGCGCGCATCTTCCTGGTGCCGGTGACGCCCGAACCCGAGCGCGTGTACCTGGAACTCGTGGACACGCTGCCGTACGGATCGGTCACGCTCCCCGAATCCCTGCCCGCCGGTGAATACGCCATCGAGGTCGACGCGTACGGCAGCGCGAGCTGGGGCGACGGCCGGCTGGACGCGCACGGGCGCAGCGCGTGTTTCACCGTCGGGACCCCGCTGACGCACGCGGGCTGAGGCGAGGGCCGCGGCGGGTTCACGCGGCCCTGTATTCATTGCGAACCCCGCGCGGGGGCGCGTTATGCTGCTCGGCGAGATCCGCCGCGGTATCAACGCGCGGGTGGGTGTGGGGAGCGGCCGAAATCTGGGCCGCACAACGGAAAGGCATAACAGGATATGGGTGGCGTAGCTGTGCGAGGGGCGCGCTCGCGCCGACACAGATACCGGGGAGGGTGGGTCAAGCGCAGCGTCATCGGCGCCGCCGTGGCCGCGTTGCTACCGTTCGGGGCGTCGGTGGCAGTGGTGGTTCCCGCTGCGGCGGAAGAGAATCCGGCGGCCTTCGACTTCCTGGTCGACTCCAGCATGGGCCAGGTCAAGACGCGCATCGTGCGCGCCGCCGACGGCAACACCGATCGGGTGGTCTACCTGCTCGACGGCGAGCGCGCGCTGAGCACCATGAACGGCTGGGAGATTCACACCGACATCCCCGCCGAGCTGGCCAAGTTCAACATAAACGTCGTCATGCCGGTCGGCGGGCAGTCCAGCTTCTACGCGGACTGGAAGGAGCCGAGCAACATTCTCGGCAACACCGACGCGGGCGGGCTGCTCGGCTCGGACTCCGGGTCGGCGGTCTCGGGCTGGGACGATCAGCAGGGCAAGTCGAACACGTACAAGTGGGAGACGTTCCTGACCAAGGATCTGAAGACGGCGCTGCGGGATCGACTGGGCTTCAGCACGACTCGCAACGGCGTGTTCGGACTGTCCATGGGCGGGTCCGCCGCGCTGCTGCTGGCCGCGTACTACCCCGAGCAGTTCGTCTACGCGGGGTCGCTGTCGGGCTACCTCTACATGTCCGCGCCGGGCATGCGGGAGGCGCTGCGCCTGGCCATGCTCGCCGCGGGCGGCTACAACATCGACAACATGGCGGCCGCCGGCAGCCCGGAGTGGAAGCGGTTGGACCCGTACGGTTTCGCGGCGCAGCTGCAGGCCAACGGCACCCGCCTGTACATCGGTTCGGGCAGCGCCCAGCCCGCCTCGCAGGACCTGTCCTCGTTCGACGCGGTCACCCTGGGCATGCCGCTGGAGGCCATCGCGCTGGCCAACACCAAGGCGTTCCAGACCAAGCTGGCCGACATCGGCTACGACAACGTCAGCTACGACTTCCCGAGCCTGGGCCTGCACAACTGGGGCAACTGGGAGCAGATGGCCAAGCGGATGATTCCGGATATGGCGTCCCGGATCGGCAAGCCGCTGCCCGCCGGGCAGAAGCCCCCGGGCGAGGGCCAGCCGCCGGGCGAGGGCCCGCCGCCGGGCGAGGGCCCGCCGCCCGGTGAGGGGCAGCAGCCGCCGAAGTAGGCGCTGACAGCTGTAGCGGAACGAAAAGAGCCGCCGCCGTTCGATATACGAACGGCGGCGGCTCTTTTCGTGTTGCCGAGCTAGCCGGTGCGGATCGGCTCCTCTTCGGTCCAGCCCCAGCGGTTCTCGACCTCGACGTTCAGATTCGCCAGCGGTGCCTTGGCATCGGCGACGAACTGGTACTGCTGGAGCTCGCCCCAGTCCCGGGTCCAGTCGTTCGCCAGGTAGGCGGGGACCGTCCGGGGTTGCAGCAGCAGATCTATCCAGCCGAGGGGACCGCCGCCGGACAGGCCCTGCCAGGGGGTGGAGACCTGGGCGTTGAGCTTGTCGGGCTGGATACGCCAGCTCGGGAGTTCGGCGACGCCGTCCCGGTGCCGGAACGGGCGCTGGCACGGGAAGGCCAGGCCCACTTGGAAATCGGCCAGCACGGGATCGTTCTTGCCGATCACCGTGTTGAGCGTCGACAACTTGGGCAGGCGGGGCGGGGTCACCGCGAGCCAGCCCTTGTCCGAGAGGCCGTCGGTCCCGGCGACGAGGCGAATCGCGTTGGTGTCGGCCGGAATCCGATCCAGGTCGATCGGCAGATTCCGCCATACCGGCGCGCCGCCGATGTTCGGGGGCGTGAGATCGCCCAGGGGGCGGACCGTGCCGTCGTCGGCGCGGTGCGCGAACTCCAGGCGCAGCTGCTGACCCTCGATCTCGCGGCCGTCGTCGGCCCGGGCGGCGATGCGCCCGGCCACGGTCAGCACCAGTACCCGGTAGGCGGAATCCTGGTGCGCCGCGGCCAGATCCAGCTTGTACCACTGGGTGGTCAGGCTCGCGGGCCGCTGCTCGCCGGAGGCGTAGCTGCCCAGCACCGGGGTCCGGGCGGAGTCCAGGCCGAAGGGCAGGTCGACGGTGCTGCCGTTGATCCCCTTCTGAGTGCGTGGCTGCTCGCCGCCGGGGCCGCTCGGGCCACCGGGACCACGGGCACCGCCGGGGCCGCCCGGCGGGGGACCCGGCTGCCGCTGGCCGCCGCCGGCGCCGCTGTCCGGTGCGCCGCCGCCAGGCGGGCCACCCGGTGCGCCGCTGTCGGGGCTAGCGCCGTCCGGACCGTCGGGAACGAGGTCACCCACGCCGTCGGCGGTGAACCCGATGTTCTCCGCGGCGAGTCCGTCGGCGGGCTTGCCGGTGTAGGGCAGCAGCAGCGACTCTGTCGTATTCGTCTCCACCAGAACGTCTTCGGCCAGGCCGCAGGGCTTGCCGGTCAGCGCGCGCAGGTTGGACAGCGCCACCGAATACCCGGGGTACTGGGCGCAGGCGGCGTGCGCCATGGACGCCACCTCGAACAGCACCACGGCCGCCGCGGCGATGGTCAGCGGGCGGATGGCCATCCGATCGGCACGGCCGCGGTCGGTCGCGGGTCGGTAGGGCTCGCGGTAGTACCGCCAGCCGGCGATGCCCAGCACCAGCACCGCCGCGATCAGGAACAGCGTCGACACCGCCGTTCCGCCCAGTTCCGGGGCCCGATTCGACCACGGCACACCGTATCCGGAGACGTACCACCAGCCGTTGGAACCGGTCGCGGTCACCGCCAGCAGGAACAGCACGCCCGCGGCGAACAGCGCGCGCTTGTAGCCCGCGCGAATCACGCTGCCGCCCACCGCGACCGTGGTCACCGCCGCCAGCGCGGCGGCCAGGCCCGCGTACACCCCGAGGTGGTGGGTCCACTTGGTGGGGGTGAACATCATGAGCAGCAGGGACATGAACACGATGCCGAGCACCCGGACCACCGGCCCGCGTGCGGTATCGGGAATCCGCCCGCCCCGGGCGCGCAGCACCAGCGCGCACACCACCAGGCAGCCCAGCATCGCCAGAATGCCGAAGCGGCGGGCCAGGGAACCGTCCGGGTTCAGTGACAGCAGCGTCTCCCAGCGCGAGAACTCCTCGAACCAGGACTTGTCGGGACCGATGAGCTTGCGCACGCGGGTGGCCTCGAGCACCGTGGCCACGGTCTGATCGGCGAGGACCACCGTCAGCACCAGCGTGCCCGCCGCCGTGATCGGCGCGAGCAGCGCGGCCAGGGCCAGGGGCCGCCCGGCGGGGGTGGTCACGGCGCGGACCCGGGTGACGATCGTGTGCAGGACCGGTCGGGAACCGGCGACGAGCGCCGCGAGACAGATCAATCCGCTCGGCCCGGCGGCCAGTGCGAACGCCGCGATCAGGACCGCGACGGCGGCCGGGAGCAGGCGGCGGGTGGCGATGGCGCGTTCCATCGAGCACCACGTCAGCAGGGCGGCCAGGGCGATGAGCGGTTCGGGGCGCAGGCCGTTGTTGTAGGGCAGCCAGACCGCCAGGAACACCAGCCCGGCCGTCCACCGGGCCGCCGCGCTGCCGCGCACCCGGGAACCCAGGCGCGGCAGCACTTCCCGGCTGATGACCCACCAGCACAGCAGGCCCGCGAACAGCGCGGGCAGGCGCAGGAAGACGCTCGCGTCACTGATCCGCGTCAGATACGCCAGCACCTCGTACGGCCAGCCGAAGGGAGCCTCGGCGACGCCGAACCAGCGGTAGTAGTTGGCCGTGTAACCGGCGTGCTCGGATACCCGGGCCATGGTCAGGATGTAGCCGTCATCGGAGGTGTTGGCCCCGATCACATGCCACAGCGCCAGCGTGGCGCCGACCACGCCGTCGGCGGGGGTGACCCGCCACCAGCGCGCGGGCAGGAAGCGGCGCGCCCGCCTGCCGTCGGCGGAATCGATGCGGTGCAGGCAGATCAGGGCGATCAGGGTGCACAGCAGCGCGCCGATCATGGCGGCGAGCTTGAGGCCGCCGGGGGCCGAGGAGAAGCGGGAATCGATGTCCGCGTGCAGTGTCGCGTCGCCGAGTGCGGCGCGTTCGAGATCGGTGTAGACGCCGACCAGCTGCGGGCGGACGTCACCGTCGATGGTCTTCGCGAACGGGGAACCGTCGGCTCGGGTCACGCCGGTCACCTCGACGGTGGTGGCGGTGGCGGTCGAGCGCAGGATCAGCGCGGCGCACTTCGGCGCGGGCGCGGGTTGCGGATTCGCGGCGGGCGCAACGGCATTGGCGGGCGGCTTGGTCCCGGGCGGCGGGGTGGTGCCCGGCGGTGGGGTGCTACCCGGCGGCGGGGTGCTGCCGGGCGGTGGGCCACCGATCGGCGGCGGTCCACCCGGTCCACCCTGCCCACCGGGGCCGCCCGGCGGCGGATTACCGGGCGGCATACCGCCTTCGGGGCCGTTGCCGTTCGGCCCGCGCAGACCCGCGGGCCCGGCCGGGTTTGTCGCGGGGACCGCCTTCGCGGCCTCGGCGCCGAGGATCTCCGACAGCGGCGCGCTCAGCAGTGGCACTCCCCGCACCACCACCGACAGCGTCCGCACGGTCTCGGTCTTCGTCTCGGACGCGGCCTCGGGTGCCGCCCCGGACGTCGACTCGATTCGTGCGATCAGGCCCTGCTCGGCCGCACCCGGCGCCTTCGCCGGAACGGTGGAAAGCACCGTCCCGGTGGCCAGATCACGCAGGGCCGTACACGGCACACTCGCATTCAGCGACAGCGGAACAAAATCCACCAGCGGAGCGGTCACCTGGACCGACTGCGCCTGTGGCCATTCCACACTCGTTCGATCCTGCCGAACCGGCAGCAGCGGTGTGAGCACCGCCAGTAGAACTCCTAGAACCCCCGACACAAGGGCGATCAGTTGTACCCGGAGCAATCCGGGAGAATCTGCACGCACGAACGCCGATGCTAACCATAGGACCCGGTAAACACCCCGTGGGTTTTCCGGAGCCCTGGTCAGGGAATCGGGCGTGAGCGAGCGCGCGGGCGGTCCGAGAACTCGGCGGTGCGATGCGGCGAGCCGGCCGGGACCCGCGATGACCCGCCGCGGCCGGGCCGGCGAATCGCCGGGCCGACCGCGACGGGCACCGCGCGGGACGGTCGGGGTCCCGCGCCGCCGGTCAGTCGATGGTGAAACCGAACGTGGGCGCGGAGCCCTCGCCCTTGGTCGCGTCGTAGGTCACCACATAGGCGCCCTCGGCCGGACTCGGCACCACGAAGACGACGTAATTCTTGGCGTTGTCGATGGTTTCGTTGCGATTGAGCAGTTCATTGATCGGACCGCGAATATCGGCGGGCAAGGACTGCCCGTCCGGCGTCTTGATGGTGAAGTAGTCGTAGAAGACATTCGTGCCGCCGTCGGGAATTCCGGACCCGCCGCGCAGCGTGATACGCAGAGCGAGATCCATTTTCCCGTTCTCGTTCTTCGTATAACTGGGCGTCAGTGTGCCGCCGGTGATCTGCACCGTGGTCTGATCCTGGGTCAGGGTGCCCGAGACGTTCAGGGTCTCAGGCGCGACGCTGACCACCTTGCCGCCCGCCGCGAGCGGAATGATGGTCTGGTTGTCCGCGGCCTGGCCGTAGACCAGGGTCAGGGTGTCGATGAGATGCCCGGGGTCCGAGAGCTTCTGGATCGAGGTGGTCGCGCTGCCGGTGGCGGTGCCCTTGCCGGGCACCGTCGGATTGTCGAAGCCGGCGCCGCCGTCGACCTCGCCGCCGAACTGCAGCGCCGGGTAGACGCTCAGGGTCTTGGTGTCGGTCGTGGTGTTCTTGTAGGTGATGTCGACGCGGATCTTCGCGCCGCCGTACTCGTCCGGCACCACCGTCGCCTTGTCCACGGTGATCTCGAAGCCCTCGTACCAGCCGGTCTTGCCGATCGTGCGCACGGTGGCCTGATCCTGTCCGCCGCCGCCGGACGAACTCGGCTGTCCCGGTTGGCCGGTGCCCATCGGCGCGGCGTTCTCCGAGGCGCCGGGTCCGTTGCCGGTGTCCTCGCCGGTGCACGCCGTGCCCAGCACGGCCGTCGCCGCGATGAGCAGGGCCGCCGCGACGGCTGTGCCCCCGCGGTATCCGCGCCCGGCGGTTCCCGCCCTGGTCTCGTTGGTCGATCGCACGCTGCCTCCCATAGATTCGCGATCCCGGTGCGCGTCGCTGCCCCTGACGAGCGAGTGTTTCGCAAGGAGATCCCCTGTCGCCGCGTCGTCGTTAACGCGGGGTCCGTTCCGGCGCCGGTCAATTGATCGTCGTCGGGTGAATGTGGTCGTCGTAGGGGAGCGGGCCGTCCACGAACGAGCGCACCCACAGTCCGTTGACGGTGATGTCGCCGCCGTGATTGCCGAGGAAGGCGATATCGGCGGCGTCGCGGCCGGTGGCGATGCGCACCAGGCTCGAGCGCGGCGCGAGCCGGGTGGGATCGAACACCTGCCAGCCGCCGCCCACGTACGCCTCGGCGACCGAGTGGAAGTCCATGGGCATGCAGCCGGGCGGGTAGACCGAGGCGACGCGGGCCGGAACGCCCACCGCGCGCAGCAGCGCGACCGTGAGATGGGAGAAGTCCCGGCAGACGCCGTTGCTGGTCAGCAGGGTGTCCACCGCGCTGTCGCTGGGCGCGCTGCTGCCCGGCAGGTAGCCGATGCGGCGGGCGACCCAGGCCGCCACCCGGCCGGGCACCTCCGGATCGTCTATGCCGCAGCCGAACTCGGCGGCGGCGAAGCCGAGCATCTTGTCCGACTCCACGAATCGGCTCGGCCGCAGGTACAGGGCGAGGTCGTAGTCCGAGGCGGGTTCCGGCCGGGCGGCGCCGAGGACCCGCGCGCTGTAGTTCGTCCGCAGATTGCCCGCACCGCAGCGCAATACGTGGATCCGGGACCCGTGCGGCCCGCTCACCTCCTTGGCGGTCTGTGGCACGCCACCGAGTTCGAAGCTCAGTGTTTCGATCACCTCGACGCCGGGCTGATGAGCCACCGCGATCTGGAATTCGAGCAGGGATTCGGCATGGACCTCGACGTCGAGAAGAACCGAGACGTCACGCTTCACGATCCGATTCTCGCAGGCGAGGCCATGCCCCCGTGGGGTACCGGCGCGATACAACTAAGCTTTCTTTCTCATGGCCCTCAGCGCGACTTTGTTCAACTTCTCCGTTCAGCTCGCGGACGTCGATCGCGGCGTCTACGAGGATCTGGAGTTGCGGCTGGCACGGCACCCCTCGGAGAACGACGAGTTCATGCTGACGCGGTTGCTGGCCTACTGCCTCGAGTACGAGGAGGGCATCGCCTTCAGCGACGGCGGCGTGTCGGCGACCAAGGAACCGGCCGTGCTGGTCCGGGACCTGACCGGGCGGGTGACCGCCTGGATCGAGATCGGCTCGCCCGACGCGGACCGCGTGCACCGGGGCAGCAAGCTCGCCGATCGGACCGCGGTCTACACCCACCACGATCCGGCCAAGGTGCTGGCGCAGCTCAGCGGCAAGAAGATTCACCGGGCGCGGGACATCACGCTGGTCAATTTCGAACCGGACTTCATCGAGAAGGCGGTCGAGGCCATCGAGCGGCGAAACACGGTGTCGCTCTCCATCACCGAGGGCGATCTGTACCTCGACATCAACGGCTCGAGCTTCAAGACCGTCATCGAGAAGCGGACGCTGAGCTAGCGCCGCGGGTCAGGACCCGGGGCGGATGATCATCAGGACCACGACGATCGTCCAGAGCAGGTTGTAGATTCCGGCCAGCATGCCCAGGGTGCGCAGGCGGGTGCCGTCGTCGGGGGCCTCGAGGGCCTCCTTCTGCATCGGGTGGATCTGTACGGCCAGCAGCACGCCCGCCAGGACGGTGATGACCATGGCCGCGGTGATCCAGATTTCGCCCATGCGGCCCTGGACCGAGGCCAGGATCATGCCGATGACGGGGACCGCGATCCCGGCCACGGCGTACCTACCGGTGATGCGGTGCAGCAGCCGGGCGACCGCGGCATCGCGCTCCGAGGGTTCGTCCGCCGTAGCATCCGCACCCGCGGTGACGAGCGCGTAGCGCGGGAAAAGACTGGTCGCGACGGCCGAGCCGCCGATGAAGACGATGCTCGCCACCACGTGCACCGAAAGCAGAAAATGCTGCAAGGCCAACTCCAGTATCCTTCAGGTGCATTGAAGCTTAGTCGCAAGCTTCAATAAGGTTGAAGGATATGGCGGAATTCACTCCCCGCTGCGGTAGGCGCTGCTCAGGGTGCTGTCCAACCGGCGAAGGCGGCCAGCAACGCCGCGCCGACCTGTCGCAGGATGGGATCGGAGTCGGGTCCGAAGAGCAGCTCGTCCACCTCGGTCACCGCCTTGCGCGCGTCGCCGAGCAGGGCCGTGCCCGCCTCGGTCAGTTCGATGGTCGAGGCCGAACCCGCCCGCGCGTTCCGGTCGCGCACCAGGCCCGCCGCGACCAGAGCCTTCACCGCGGTGTGCACGCTCTGCACGCTGGTGCCCGACATCCGAGCCAGGTCGCTGAACGACGCCCCGGGCACACCGGAGATATGACCCAGCAGCCCGAGCCGGCTCACGGTCAACTCGAGCGGCGCGAGCGCGGCGGCGAGTTCGGTCTCGACCCTGCGGGCCAGGGTCAGCACCAGAATCGACGCACTCGACACCGGCGGGCGCTGTGCCGAATCCTCGGAGGTCATCCGGTCATCTTCGCGCACGGCCCGGTGCGCGGTCGAACCGCACGCCAACCCATCGGGACAACTCGACGTATACGCGGCGGGGTGGCCGCGGCGGGGTTTCCCCGGCGTGCCCAGGCAGCCGCGGTCAACGGAATCGACCGGGGCAGCCGGGGCCGAAGCAAGCGCCGGCCGGGTATCCGGAGTGGTTGGGCAGCCTGGCAATTCACCGCGGTGCTGTCGGAAACACGGATCGGGCCCGGCACATGCCGGGCCCGATCGTTGTCATGCGTGCCGCGCGCGTGAATTCACGCGCGCCGCTCAGTAATTGCGCGTGCCGCGGCGCTGCTGCTCGCCGGTGGCGGCCGACTGCGGGCGCGAGGCCCGGCGGCGGGGCGCTCCCGCGTGGGCGCGGGCGCCGTCGGTGCTGCGGGTCGCGGTGGCCGAGCGCTCGTCGGAGCGGGCCGCACCGGCGGCACGACGCTCGCCGGACTGGGGGCTGCGCACGCCGCCGGTCGCGGTGCGGCCACCACCGGTAGCGGTGCGACCGGCGCCCGCGGTGGTGCGACCGCCGCCGGTGCTCGCGCCGCGGTTGCCGGCGCCCGTGCCGCGAGCCGCGCCGTTACCGCCGCGTCCGCCGCCCGCCGGGCGGGCCTTGGCTGGGCGGGCGGACTGCCCGCCGCCGGGGCCGCGGCGACGGCCGCGGTTGCCGGCGACATCGCGATCGTCGGAATCGCTTGCGCCGGTGGTGGTTCCGGGGGTGACCAGGGGTGCGATCGGGCCGACCAGGGCCGTCACCGCGGGGGACTGCGCGGTCACGCGCTCGGGGCTGACGTTCAGGCCCGCCTTGCGCAGCAGCACCGCGACGTCCTTGCGCTGCTCGGGGAGAACGACCGTGACCACGTCGCCGGAGGATCCGGCGCGGGCGGTGCGGCCCGAACGATGCAGGTATGCCTTGTGTTCGGCGGGCGGATCGACGTGCACGACCAGCTGCACGTCGTCGACGTGCACGCCGCGGGCGGCGACGTCGGTGGCGACCAGGACGCGCGCGGTGCCCGCGGCGAACTGGGCCAGGTTGCGATCGCGGGCGGCCTGGGACAGGTTGCCGTGCAGATCGGTGGCCGGGATACCGGCCGCGGTGAGCTGCTTGGCCAGCCGGCGCGCGTGATGTTTGGTGCGCATGAACAGGATTCGGCGGCCCTCGCCCGAGGCCAGGGCGTAGACCAGGTCGCGCTTGGCGTCGCCGCCGCCGCTGACCTCGAACACGTGGTGGGTCATGTCCGGCACCGGCGAGTGAGCCTCATCGACGGAGTGCGACAGCGGATTTCGCATGAAGCGCTTGACCAGCTTGTCCACGCCGTTGTCGAGGGTGGCCGAGAACAGCAGCCGCTGCCCGGTGGCCGGGGTGGCCGCCAGGATGCGGGTGACGCCGGGCAGGAAGCCCAGATCCGCCATGTGATCGGCCTCGTCGAGGACGGTCACGCGAACCGCGTCCAGCGAGACCAGACGCTGCTTCATCAGGTCTTCGAGCCGGCCGGGGCACGCGACGACGATGTCGACGCCGGACTTGAGGGCCCGGGCCTGACGGTTCTGCGGCACACCGCCGAAGACGGTGGTCACGGTCAGTCCGACGGCGCGGGCCATGGGCTCGAGCGCCGCGGCGATCTGGGTCGCCAGCTCGCGGGTCGGGGCCAGGATCAGGCCGACCGGATGGCTCGGGTCGGTCGCGCCCGCGCCGTCGGCGAGCCGTTCGACCAGCGGAATCGAGAAGGCGAGGGTCTTGCCGCTGCCGGTGCGGCCGCGGCCGAGCACGTCGCGCCCGGCGATGCTGTCGGCCAGGGTCGCGGCCTGGATCGGCAGCGGTGCGTTGATGTCGTTCTTCGCCAGGGCGGCGACGATCGCCTTGCGCACGCCGAGGGCGGCGAAGGACACGGGAGGAGTCGTCATAGGAAGTACGGGTGCCTTTCAGCATCGGAAGTAGCCGCAGCGGTCACAGGACTGTTCGTCCGTACCTTGCTGAGTGCGCTGCGTGGCCGACGCGAAGAGAAGACATCCACGACGGAAGGAGTATGCAAGATCAATACTCGGTAGTCACAACCATAGCCCACCTCGCCGGATTCCCCGCTATCGCTGTGACGTGTCCGGCATTCTCCCCACACCGGTGCGCCCGCGCCCTGCCCGGCGCGGGCGCGTGGCCCCGGCGCCCGCGCGAGGGTGCGGGCCGCCGGGCCGGAACCGGTGGCGCTACATACCGATTGCGTACAGCAACCACCCGACGACGACGTCCTGGGGCGCGCCCATCAGGAATTGCGCAATCGCGTTGGAAACGCCGTTGATGAAGTTCATCGCACTGATCCTTCGTCGTAGTCGATGTCACCCCCGACTGGCCCGTCTGTCCGGTCCATCGGGGTCCGCGAGATGCCCGTTACCGATCGGCAATCGTGGTGGGCTGCTCCGCCGTTCGAATCGTCCGGCGCTAGCGCGAACCGTTCCTGCCCGGTCGCGGCATGACGTTCCGGGTGCTGCGCGGGGGTAGCGGGCGAACCTGCCGGCGCTGGTGAGCGAGCTGCGCGGGGAAGGTGCTGTGCTGCTTTCGCATGTTACCGCCTCAGATGTAGTACTCTGCGTGAACTGACTGAAACGTAGTACTACGGATGGAGTGGTGTCAAGTGGTTCGGACGAATCCCGAGCGACGGCAGGCCCTGCTGGACGCGTCGATCGAGGTCCTGGCCCGGGAAGGGGCCCGCGGGCTCACGTTCCGGGCCGTGGACAAGGAGGCCGAGGTGCCCGCGGGGACGGCGTCCAATTACTTCCCGGGCCGGGACGCGCTGCTGGTGCAGGTCGGGAACCGCTATTACGAGCGGCTCATCCCCGGTGAGGAGGCCATGGCGAAATCGCGTGGCCCGCAGACGCGCGAGTCCATGACCGAACTCATGACGGAGGTGGTCGAGCGGGTGTCCCAGTTCCGCACCGGATATCTCGCGATTCTGGAGTTGCGGCTCGAGGCCACCCGCCGCCCCGAACTCCAGGCGCTGCTGACCGAACGGGTGCGCGCGGACCTGGATTTCAATATCGCCAACTACCGCGATTCGGCGCTGCCCGGCGACGAGGAGGCGGTGGTGATGCTCTATCTGGCCTTGAACTGGCTGATCCTGGATCGCCTGACCCTGCCCGGCATCTTCGACGAGAAGCGCGCCGCCGAACTGGTGAAAACCCTGGTGGACCGGGCTATTCCGGCGACGTGAGCGGGCGTCAGGTCTGGCGCAGCGGCTCGTACTCGTCGGCCTCGAGACCGAAGGTCCAGGCGACGCCCTGCTTGGCGGTCGTCGTGTCCGGGGGCACGCGGAGCCAGTAGGTGTTGAAGGAGCCGTCGGGCTCGGGGGTGCTGTTGACGACCTCGACCATCGCCACGTCCTCGTCGTCGGACAGCGGTATGCGCCAGAGGATTCCGGTCTCGTCCCGATGGACCGGCTCGGCGTTGGACTCGGCGAGGTACCGGTCGTAGCCGAAGTGCTCGAGCATGACGCGGCGCAGTTCGGCGTTGGACTCGGCGCGGATGCGCGCGGGGGTCAGGGACGCCAGTTCGTCGAAGAAGCCGTCGGGCACGGGCATGCCGTGCCAGGCCGCCGGGGTGAAGCCGTCGGCGTAGCGCAGGGCCGGGCCGTCCTCGCTGTGCAGGCGGCCCGCCTCGTCGCGGCGCAGGCGCACCGGGCGCTCGCTGAAGACCACCACGTGTTCGAAGGGCCACCACCAGCCCGTGTTTCGCGCCAGATCCGCGAGCGGGGCCAGCCGTTCGCCGCGCTCGTGGAACGCCACCAGCCACGGCGCGTCGTGCTGTCCCAGGACGGCGTCGAGCAGGATTCCGCGAATCTCGCTCACCGCCGCGCCGCGCGTCCGGCGGGTCTCGGCGGTGTCGCGCCGGCCCTCGGGAGCGGGGCCGAGCAGCGCGTCCACCACGCCCGCGCGAATGCGATCGGTGAGAGTGCGCGTGGTGTCCCACAGTTGCGCGCCGGTCGCGTTCCACAACTCGGCCCAGCCGCCGGGACCCAGATCCCGGTGCGCGCTCTCGCGTTCGGCCGCCCACGGCCGCGTGCGCACCGCGTCGCGCACCGAGTCACCGCGCCGTTCCAGCGTGCGAATGGCGTGCACGGCCGCCAGCGGCGAATCGACCCAGACGTAGCGGGTCGGCACCGCGAGCCCGGCGGCGCGGTACGCCCGGCGCGCGGCGGCCTCGGCGGCGGCGCGGTCGGCCGGACCGGTGGCGGCCGCGACCGCGCGCCACTCGTCGATGTGTTGCATGTGAAATCCCGTCTGTGGCCGGTGAATCGGAAGCAGGGTAGGTCAGTCGGCGACGATGCGCACGGCGCCGGGCAGATACTCGCGCTGGCGCACCACGCGATACCAGCCCTTGGGCAGCACGATGGCGGCGTGCTCCTCGTGCACGAGTCGCCCGCCCTCGGGCAGATGCATGAGGGTCCGGGCGCCGGCGCGAATCAGCCTGCCGGGCGCGGCGACGGCGTGCGCGTGGCCGGTGACCTCGCCCAGCGCCAGCACCATGCGGCCCCGGGTGTCGCGCGGCAGCCCGGAATCGGCCCGTACGTGCGCCTCGACGGACTCCTCGGCGATCGGCGCGATCAGCACGTCTCCCTGACGGAACATGAGCTCTTCCCTTCCCCGGCCGTCGCCCCGCGCTTCGGCACGTTCACGAAAGTACGGGCGGGGTACGACAATTCGCGGCGCCCGGGAATTTCGCCGGGGCCGCGCCCCCGGGCTGTCGGGCGGGCTTGGTAGAACTGGCAGCGCACCTCGACCACCATCACCGAACAGGCGTACGGAGCCCGCGATATGGCCATTTCCACCCATCTGCAGGAGTTCCACGGGCTGCCCGTGTTCGACTTCCCCGATGCCACCTCCACGGCCGAACTGCCGGCCGCCGATCGCACGGCCTGGCGAATCGCCATCGAGGCGTGGGATTCCAAGGAGACCTGGGCGGAGGCGTTCGCGCGGTTCCTCGTGGCGGTCGAGACCACGGCGGTGCGCGCGCTGATCGTGGGCACCTGGGGCGAGGGCGACGAGGATTCCGAGCCGGTGGTGGAGGCGCTGATCGCGGCGCGGGAGTCGTTCCCGGCGTTGCGCGCGATCTTCCTGGGCGACATCACCTACGAGGAGAACGAGATCTCCTGGATCCACCAGTGCGATGTGACGCCGCTGCTGGAGAACTACCCCGAGCTCGTCGAGTTCGGCGTGCGCGGCGGGGAGAACCTGTCGTTCTCGCCGATCACCCACGCGCGCCTCGAGTCGCTGACGGTGGAAACCGGCGGTCTCGGTGTGGATGTCGTGCGGGGCATCGGCGCGAGCGAGTTCCCCGCGCTCACCAAGCTCGACCTGTGGCTCGGCACCTCCTGGTACGGGGCCACCGCCGCGGTGCCGGATCTGGAGCCGTTCCTGTCCGGCGCGCGCCTGCCGAAATTGACCTCGCTCGGCCTGCGCAACAGCGAGATTCAGGATCAGATCGCCGTCGCGGTCGCCGCTGCCCCGGTCGTGGCGCAGCTGCACACCCTGGACCTGTCGATGGGCACCCTCGGCGACGAGGGCGCGGAGGCGCTGCTCACCGGTCAGCCGCTGACCCATCTGCGCGCGCTCGATCTGCACCATCACTTCATCGGCCCGGCGATGGTCGCCCGTCTCACCGCCGCTCTCGAACCGGCCGGGGTCGTCGTGGATCTCACCGGCGCCGAAACCGAGGAGGACGAGGAAGATTCTCGGTTCCGGCGCTACACCGCCGTGGCGGAGTGAACGCCGGACCCCGCCTGGCCGTCGTCGGCAATCCGGAGAACCGCCGCGTCACGCTGTTCCAGGACGCGGTGCACCGCGCCGGATTACCGCCGGCCCGGCCGGTGCCGTGGCTCGACGTGCTCGGCGGGAGCGCCGAATTCGAGGCGGGGGAGCTGGTGCGCTTCGATTCGCCGGGGGAGAACCCGGAGGTCGAGCGGATGCTGCGTGGAGTGAGCGATCCGACCCGGGTCGAGGGGACCGCGCGGTGGTACACGGGGTTTCGCGCGGCGGCCGACTCGGTGCGCGAACGCGCCGGGGCCGCGGGCGCGCGGCTGCTCGATGATCCGGCCGAGCTCGCCGTGCTGTTCGACAAGCGGCTGTGTCACGCGCGGGTGGCGAATGCCGGTGTGCCGGTGCCGTTCTCGCCGACGTCCGGCTCCACGGCCGTTCTCGGCTGGGACGAGATCCGCGCCCTGATGGCCGATTCCGGGCTGCGCCGGGTCTTCGTCAAACTCGCGCACGGCTCCTCGGCCTCGGGGGTCCTGGCGGTGGAGACCGCCGGGCGCGGCCGGGTACAGGCCGTGACCTCGGTGCAGCGGGACGAGCGCGGGCGACTGTTCAACACGCTGCGCGTGCGCCGCTACCGCACCGAACTCGAGGTCGCCGCCATCGTCGACGCGCTCGCTCCCGACGGCCTGCACGTCGAACGCTGGCTGCCCAAGGCGTCGCAGGACGGGCGCAGCGCGGATCTGCGGGTGGTGGTGATCGGCGGGCGGGCCACCCACGCGGTACTGCGCACCAGCGCATCGCCGCTGACCAATCTGCATCTGGGCGGTGCGCGCGGGGATCTGGGCGCGGCGCGCGCGGCCATCGAAGCCGCGGGCGGGCGGTGGGAAGAGGTGTTGCGCCTGGCCGAGCGGGCCGCGGCCTGCTTCCCGGGCTGTTCGCGGGTCGGGGTGGACGTGCTGCCCGGTGTCGGCTGGCGGCGGTTCGCGATCGGCGAGGTCAACGCCTTCGGCGATCTGCTTCCCGGACTGACCGGTCTGGACGGTAGCGGTGCGGAAACCCGCACCACCTACGATGCGCAGGTCGACGCGATAGCCCGCGGAACCGAGACGGCCCGCAGAACGAGGAATGAATCAGGTGTCAGCGCCTAACCCGCACCCCGGTCAGCCGGATATGAACGAGGTCATCGGCCGCGACGATCTGCTGCTGGTCACCCTGGACACCCTGCGCTTCGATGTCGCCGCCGAATTGCTCGCGGCCGGGCGACTGCCGAATCTCGCCCGGCACCTGCCGAACGGCGAGTGGGAACGGCGGCACGCGCCGGGCAGTTTCACCTACGCCTCGCACCAGGCCATCTTCGCCGGCTTCCTGCCGACCCCCGCCTCGCCCGGCCCACATCCGCGGCTGTTCGCCTCGCGGTTCGCGGGCAGCGAGACCACCGCGGGCCGCACCTACGTCTACGACACCCCGGATCTGGTGTCCGCGCTCGCGGCCGAGGGCTACCGCACCGTGTGCGTGGGCGGGGTCGGATTCTTCAACCGGCAGGGCGCGCTCGGCTCGGTCCTGCCGAATCTGTTCCAGGACAGCCACTGGGAGCCGGAGTTCTCGGTCGCCGCGCCCGCCGCCTTCGAAGCGCAGATCGAGCGCGCCGAACAGGTCATCGCCGCGCTACCCGCCGAGCGCAGGCTCTTCCTGTTCGTCAATGTGTCCGCGCTGCACCAGCCCAACTGGTTCCATCTGCCGGGCGCCACCCGCGAAGCCGGCGACTCCCGGGAAACCCACGCCGCCGCACTGGAATACGTGGACCGGCACATCGGCAGGCTGTTCGCGGCGGTCAGCGCCCGGCGGCGCTGTTTCGCCATCGTGTGCTCCGATCACGGAACCGCCTACGGCGACGACGGTTTCACCGGCCACCGGCTCGGCCACGAATCGGTGTGGACGGTGCCCTACGCCCACTTCTTTCTCGAGGCAGCCACATGAGGACGATCACCCGGCCGCGGCCCTACCGGAACTACGTCTACGGGTACCCGCACAAGACGGCGTACCGGCCGCTGGCGGACCGGCCGGCGCTGGAGGAGCTGTGGGCGGACGAGCCCAAGGACGCGCTCTCGCTCTACGCCCATATCCCCTTCTGCGAGTACCGATGTGGGTTCTGCAACCTCTTCACCCGGGTCGGCGCGCCCGAGGATCTGACCGGTCGCTACCTCGACGCGCTCGAGCGGCAGGCCCGCGCGGTGCGGGCGGCGCTGGGCCCGGGACCGGTGCGATTCGCCGCCGCCGCGTTCGGCGGCGGCACCCCGACCTTCCTGAACGCCGGTGAGCTGGAACGGCTCTGCGACATCGCCGAGCTGCGCATGGGCGCGGACCTGCGGGAGATCGCGCTGTCGGTGGAGACCTCGCCCACTACCGCCACCGCCGACCGGCTCGCGGTACTGGCCGAGCGCGGGGCGACCCGGCTGAGCATCGGCGTGCAGAGTTTCGTCGACACCGAGGCCCGGGCCGCGGTGCGCCCGCAGCGCCGGGCCGAGGTCGAGGCCGCGCTGGAAAGAATTCGGGCGGTGGACATTCCGATCCTGAACATCGACCTGATCTACGGCATCGACGGGCAGACCGAGCGGAGCTGGCTGACCTCGCTGAACGCCGCGCTGGCGTGGCGGCCCGAGGAGCTGTACCTGTATCCGCTGTACGTGCGGCCGCTGACCGGACTGGGCCGCACGCAGCCCGGCAGCGAGGCCGACTGGGACGAGCAGCGGCTGCGCCTGTACGCGATCGGCCGGGATCACCTGCTGGACAACGGCTACGAACAAACCTCCATGCGCATGTTCCGGCGGATCGGCGCGGCGGCGAGCGGTCCGGACGACTACGCGTGCCAGACCGACGGCATGATCGGGCTCGGCTGTGGCGCGCGCTCGTACACCGCCGGGCTGCACTATTCGTTCGACTACGCCGTGGAGACCCGCGAGGTGCGCGGCATCATCGACACCTACACCGAGACGGTCAATTTCACGCGCGCCGAGGTCGGCCGGCGGATGGACGAGCACGAGGCCCGGCGCAGACATCTGCTGCAATCGCTGTTGCAGGCCCAGGGCATGGAGATCAGCGAGTATCGCGCGCGTTTCGGCGGAACCCCGCACGAGCACTTCCCGGCCGAGCTCGCCGAGTTCGAGGAATTGGGCTGGCTCGCAACGGGAACCGGTCCCGATCTGCTGCGGCTCAGTGCCGACGGACTGGCCTACTCCGACGCCCTGGGCCCACGGCTGTTCTCCCCGGAGGTACACGCGGCCATGGCGGCCTACGAAGCGAAGTGAGCCCGTGGATCTGACCATTCTCTATCGCGGTCCGCTGGCCTCCTGCGATTACGACTGCCCGTACTGCCCCTTCGCCAAGCGCCGGGACTCCCGCGAGCAGTTGCGCGCGGATCGCGCCGCGCTGGAACGATTCGCCGCCTGGGTCGGCGAGCAGCGCGGGGACCGGCTCTCGATCCTGTTCACCCCGTGGGGCGAGGGCCTGGTCAGATCCTGGTATCGCCGCACGCTCGTGGAACTCTCGCGGCTGCCCCAGGTCGCGCGGGTGGCGATCCAGACCAACCTGAGCTGCCGCACCGACTGGCTGGCCGACGCGGATCCGGACACCCTCGCGCTGTGGTGCACCTACCACCCGGATCAGACGCCCTACGACCGCTTCACCGGCAAATGCGCGGAGCTGGCCCGGCTCGGAATCCGGTACAGCGTCGGCATCGTCGGTTTCCCCGACCACCTGCCCGCCGCCCGGCGGCTGCGCGCGGACCTGCCCTCGCACGTCTACCTGTGGGTCAACGCGCCCGAGGGACATCCGCTGACCGACGCGCAGGCCGCGGCCTGGACCGAACTCGATCCGCTGTTCGGCTACAGCCGCCACCCGCACGCCTCGGCCGGAATGCCCTGCCGGACCGGTGAATCGGTGATCTCGGTGGACGGGGACGGCACCGTGCGCCGCTGTCATTTCATCCCCGCCGAACTCGGCAATCTCTACGATGGCACCTATCGGGCGGCACTGCGCCCCCGGGCCTGCCCACTGGCGCAGTGCGATTGCCACATCGGCTACGTCCATCTCGAAACCCTGCCGCTCTACGACGTTTTCGCAGGTGGCGTCCTCGAGCGCATTCCCGTCGGACTGTCCGGCTAGTCTGCGTCCACGTGGACACATTCAGCGAATCGCTAATGTCCTTCGCACGGGGGGTACTCGGCGGGGCGATAGAACAGCACATGTGGTTTTCCGGGCAGATTCCGCCGGGCCGGACCGGGTGCAGCGTGATCACCGGGATCGCGCGCATCGGGGAGCGCGAGTTCACGCGCTCGGGGCAACTGGGGAGTTTCGCCGAGGACCTGACCTTCATGTGGACCTGGGCCAAGCCCGACACCGCGGGCAGGCCGGGGGCCGAACACTCGGCGCGGCTGCGGGACATCGGGCTGCGGCACGACATTCCGGAGTTCACCACCGAACTGGTGGATCTGGGCGGCTTCCACGACCCGAAGCTGGCCGCCGATCACCTCGCCCTCATCTGCATGGGCGCGCTCGGCGCGCGGGGCATGACGAAGTTCAATCACGGCGGCCGGGCCTACACCTATCTGGTGACCGACGACGAGAGCGTGACCCGCGCCGAACCCGACCCGGCGCAGACGGGTTCGATCCTGCGCATCGCGGCGGAGCTGCTGCCCGGCGGCGGTGCGCGCGCGGTGATCAGCGGCTACGCGCACGGGCGCGGGCTGCCCGTGCGCGTCGCGCCCGCACCCGAGATCGCCGAGCTGACCCTGCCGGGGGACTATCGCCTCGCGTTCGAGATCGACGAGTGGGACACCATCGCCGACGTCGCGGTCTTCGGCCCGGACGGCCGGGCGTTCGCGCCGTCCCCCGCCCCGAGCCAACCCGACCGGCGCGGAACGCCTTTCGTACCGGACGCGCTGCTCGCCGCACTCGCGCCCGCGGTGCCGATCGTGGCCGGCCATCGCGGGGACACACCGGGCTACGGTGATCCCGCGCTGTTCGACGCGGAGCCGCGGGGCGCGGAGATCGGCCACTTCGACCCCGAGACCGAGACGTGGACCTGGGCGCCGGCCGACTGGGCGGGCAGCGCCGCGGTGCGCGCGCTGGCCGTCGAACACGGTGCGCCGCAGTTGAGCACGGACCGAGTGGACCTGTCGTCCGCGCCGGTCGCCCGCAATCTGGCGACGCTGCTGGCGACGGCCGCGGTCCGGCTGGGGGGCGGGCGGGGACTGCAGTACTACCGCCGCCCCGGCCGCGCGGGCTATGCCTGTTACGCGGTGACGGACCCGAATGTCGAAGTCTCCCCGAGCGATCCGGATATCGCCTGCCAGGTGATCGAGCACGCCGCGGACGTGGTGAATCCCCTCACCGACCCCGCCAACCGCTACCAGGTGATGCGGGAGATGATCGTCGGCTACTTCCAGCACCACGGCCTGCCCGTGCTGTACGTCGCCGAGCCGGAGCTGCTGATGGCCCACTTCGGCCTGTACGAGGTGCGCGCCGAGTTCGGGATCGACGGCTCCCTGATCCGCGCCGGATACGGCCTCGTGGGCGGCATACCCCTCTGAGGAGGTAGATATCTCTGCCGCACAACGTCATCCGCGCACGGAAAAGCGCCGCGGGCGGGGCCTGCGGCGCTCGAGCCAGGTGGTGCGGCGGTTACGCGGCGTTCAGGGGCAGGGAGATCACCAGGTCCTGTTCGTTCTCGGGCAGGTAGTGCACCCGCACCACCCGGCCGATCTGGACCTGGCCGACCTGGCTGGTCGGGAGGAACTTCTCGGTGCGGGCCTCGAACATGCTGCCGTCGGGGCGGGTCACCAGCAGGGTGAGATCGAGGCGGGGGTGACCGTCGCGGATCTCGCCGGGCACCGACAGCGACCGGACCACCGCCTGGGCGGGTACGCCGCGGCGGGCGATGTCGAGCTTGGCCGGGGTGGTGATGCCCTTGCGGACCATCGCGGCGTTCATGGCGTCCTGGGCGGCGACCGCGTCACCGGAGTGGTCGATCTCCACCCGGTCGGTGCGGCCGGGCAGGTACCGCACCGGCAGCACCACGCCGGTGCGCAGCAGGGCCAGTTCGGTGAGCGGCACGATCATCTTGGCGTGCGAGGGGAAGACCTTGCCGTCCACGCCCTCCACCCGCAGATCGATCCGCACCTGCGGCTGATCGTTGAGGGTGACGCCGGTGTGGCTGATGCCCTGCACGGTGCCCAGGCCGATCAGGCCGTTGCGGAATTCGGCGCTGTTGTTGCCGGTCAGGGCGGACATGATGCCGTCGCCGGTGAAGGCGAAAGCCATGGAGACGATGGTGAATCCGATGATCGGCAGGGCCATTTGCCAGCCGACCCAGCCGAAGACGTCATCGGAGGTGAGGCCGTGGAACAGGTAGTAGGCGATGGACAGGCCCAGGAAAACGAGGGCGCCGACGCGGATCTGGTTCTTCATGATGTCCTCGGGATCGGTGCTGATGAATCGAGTTGGGGGAGCCAGGTACGGACAGGCCCGGCACCAGGGGGGGGGGTGCCTGGGAGCGGTTTCCGCGTCGCGGGGCCCGGTGAAAACGTCGGCCTCAAGCGCGA